>NZ_CAUVXP010000003.1:32390-97750 GCF_963555955.1 Protofrankia sp. Cas3 | reverse complement strand
GGGCGAGATCAGGCCCACGCCCGCCGTCGAGTGCCGGGTCCGCGCGATCCACGGGTAGACCTTCTGCCCGGGCAGCTGGCCGCCCTCACCGGGCTTGGCGCCCTGCGCCATCTTGATCTGGATGTCGTCGGCGTTGGCAAGGTACTCGCTGGTCACCCCGAAGCGGCCGCTGGCGACCTGCTTGATCGACGATCGACGAAGGTCGCCGTTGGCGTCCGGTGTGAACCGTCTGGCATCCTCGCCGCCCTCGCCGGTGTTCGACTTCGCCCCGATCCGGTTCATCGCGATCGCCAGCGTCTCGTGTGCCTCGGCGCTGATCGAGCCGTAGGACATCGCACCGGTGGCGAACCGCTGGAGGATCTCCGACACCGGCTCGACCTGGTCGATCGGAATCGGCGGGCGCAGGCCCTCGCGCAGCGAGAACATGCCGCGCAGGGTGGCGTTGCGCCGCGACAGCTCGTCGACGGTGGCGGTGTACTGCTTGAACACCTCGTACTGACGGCTGCGCGTGGCGTGCTGGAGCAGGAAGACCGTCTCCGGGTTGAACAGGTGCACCTCACCCTCGCGGCGCCACTGGTACTCACCACCGGTGTCCAGGTTGCGGTGGGCCAGCTCCGAGGCGACCGCCGAGTACGCCTTGTGGTGACGGGCTGCGACCTCGGCCGCGATGACATCGATGTCCACGCCGTCCAGCCGGGACGGCGTCCCGGTGAAGTAGGTGCCCACCAGCTGCTGGGACAGCCCGATCGCCTCGAACACCTGGGCTCCGGTGTAGCTGGCCACGGTGGAGATGCCCATCTTGCTCATCACCTTGAGCACGCCCTTGCCCAGCGCCTTGATGAGGTTGCGCTGGGCCTGGTCGCGGGTGATGCCGTCCAGGTCACCGCCGTCGAGGATGCTGTCGATCGACTCGAACGCCAGGTAGGGGTTGACGGCGGCCGCGCCGTACCCCAGGAGCAGCGCGACATGGTGAACCTCGCGTGCGTCGCCGCACTCCACGATGAGACCGACCTTGGTGCGGGTCTTCTCCCGGATGAGGTGGTGGTGGACGGCCGCGGTGAGCAGCAGGGAGGGAATCGGAGCCTTGTACCGGTCGGAGTCACGGTCGGACAGGACGACGACGCGGGCACCGTCCGCGATCGCCTCGCTGACGCCACGGCAGATCTCGGCCAGCCGCTCGGCGAGCGCCACGCCACCGCCGTCCACGTCATAGAGGCCACGCACGGTCACCGCCGCGAACCCGGGCATGTCACCGTCGTCGTTGATCCCGACGATCTTGGCGAGTTCGGTGTTGCTGATGACCGGGAACGGCAGATGTACCACTCGACACGATGCCGGCGACGGCGCCAGCAGGTTACCTTCGGGACCGAGCGTCCGGCCCAGGCTTGTGACCATCTCCTCCCGGATGGCGTCCAGGGGCGGGTTGGTCACCTGCGCGAACAGCTGGCTGAAGTAGTCGAAGAGCAGCCGCGGACGGCCCGAGAGCACCGCGACCGGCGTGTCGGTGCCCATCGAGCCGATCGGTTCGACACCGGCTCGGGCCATGGGCGCGATGATGACGCGCAGTTCCTCCTCGGTGTAGCCGAAGACCTGCTGGCGGCGGCGGACCGAGGAGTGACCGTAGACGACGTGCTCGCGTTCGGGCAGGTCGTCCAGGGCGATCAACCCGGCGTGCAGCCATTCCCCGTACGGCGCGGCGGCGGCCAGCTCCGACTTGATCTCCTCGTCGTCGACGATCCGGCCCTGCGCGGTGTCGATCAGGAACATCTTCCCCGGCTGGAGCCGGCCCTTCTGCACCACCTTGTGCGCGGGAAGGTCCAGGACACCGACTTCGGAGGCCATGACGACCAGGCCGTCGTCGGTAACCCAGTAACGCGACGGGCGCAACCCATTACGGTCGAGCACGGCGCCGATGACCGTTCCGTCGGTGAACGCGATGGAGGCCGGGCCGTCCCACGGCTCCATCAGCGCCGAGTGGAACTGGTAGAACGCCCGGCGGGCCGGGTCGATCTCGTCGTGGTTCTCCCAGGCCTCCGGGATCATCATGAGGACGGCGTGCGGGAGGCTGCGGCCACCGAGGTGGAGCAGTTCCAGGACCTCGTCGAAGCTGGCCGAGTCGCTCGCGCCGTCCGCGCAGATGGGGAAGATCCGGCGCATATCACCGGGGATGAGATCGCTGGCCAGCAGGGCCTCACGGGCCCGCATCCAGTTGCGGTTGCCACGTACGGTGTTGATCTCGCCATTGTGAGCGACGTAGCGGTAGGGATGGGCAAGCGGCCAGCTCGGAAAGGTGTTGGTCGAGAACCGGCTGTGCACGAGGGCGATCGCACTGGCGAAACGGGGATCGTCCAGGTCGGGGAAGTACGCCGAGAGCTGATGGGTGGTGAGCATGCCCTTGTAGACGACGGTGCGCGCCGACAGCGACGGGAAGTACACACCGGCTTCGCGCCGCGCCCGCTTACGGACGCAGAACGCCCGCCGCTCAAGATCGAGCAGGTCGGCGGGCTCGGCGGCTTCGGCGGGTTCACCCGCACTGTCGACCCCCGCGGGCAGGCCAAGGAAGATCTGCCGCATCCGCGGCTCGACCTCGACGGCGGCCCGGCCGACGATGTGGCTGACCACCGGAACCTCGCGCCAACCCAGTACCCGCAGGCCCTCCGCGCGGACGATACGGCTGATCGCCCGAACGGCGTTGTCCCGGTCGCCGGCGACCTGCGGCAGGAAGGCCGTTCCCACCGCATACCAGCCGGGTGGCGGTAGCGGAAAGTCGACGACGTCGCGCAGAAAGGCGTCCGGAACCTGCACCAGGATGCCGGCGCCGTCGCCGGTGTCCGGGTCGCAGCCCGACGCTCCGCGGTGGTCGAGGTTGCGCAGCACGGTAAGGCCCTGTTCGACCAGCTCATGACTGCGTCGGCCACGGACATCCACGACGAAACCGACCCCGCAGGCGTCGTGTTCGAAGGTGGGGTCGTACAAGCCTTGTGCGATCAACATCCGGCGGGTCCTGTCCGTCTTCAGGGGTTCTCCGTGAGGCGGACGACGCTGTCCGGACGCGCCACCGTGACAGGGCAGTCCCGGCCAGGCGCACTAATGAGTGTGCCACGTACGCTCAGGATCCGCCGTGATCGCTAACGGCCCGGACCCGGATGTGGCCAACCGGGCATGAAACTATCCTCACCGGCCGCTCTGCGGTACCTCGCCGGGCACCGGCTGCGGGCCGAAGTCGGTAGCCGCGTTCGGCGAACCGGCGTCCGACGAACCGGCGTCCGACGAAGCCGTGTCCACGCCCTGCGAACCGGCGTCCGCAGTCAGCGGCCCCTGGGCCGGGCCCACGGTGGCCGGCGGATCGACCGGCCTGCGTAGCACCACCATGGCGGTCACCGCGACGACGAAGACGACGATCGACACCCAGTCGTTGAGCCGCATCCCGAGAAACGTGTGAGCTTCGTCAATGCGCAGGGCCTCGATCCACCCCCGCCCGGCGGTGTACAGCGCGACGTAGAGGACGAAGAGCTTCCCCCGTCCGAGCCTGCGGCGACGATCCACCCACAGCAGCACACCGGCGACGCCGACATCCCACAGCGACTCGTACAGGAACGTCGGGTGGTAGAGCGAGACACCGGCAACGAGCTGATGCCCCGGGTCGATCCGCACTGCCCAGGGCAGATCGGTCGCCCGGCCGTAGAGCTCCTGGTTGAACCAGTTACCCCAACGCCCGACGGCTTGGGCGAGCACGAGCCCGGGGGCCGCGGCATCCGCGAACAGGCCGAACGGCGTCCCGCGATGGCGGCAGGCCAACCACACGCCGAGCGCGCCACCGGCTACCCCGCCCCAGATCCCCAACCCGCCGTGCCAGATCTTGAACGCGTCGAGGGGATGGCCGCCGGCGCCGAAGTACGCATCCGGGCTGGTGATGACGTGGTAGATGCGCGCACCGACGATGCCGAACGGAACCGCCCAGGCCGCGGCGTCCGCGGCGAGGCCGGGCTGCTGGCCACGGGCCCGCAGGCGCCGGTCGGTCACGACAATCGCGACCAGGACACCAAGTATGATCATAAAGGCATAGGCCCGCAGCGGAATGGGACCCACATGCAGGACGCCCGTCGACGGGCTGGGAATCGCGGCTAGGACCACGGTCGCCAACGCTATACCCGACATTCCCGTACCCCGGCAGGGCGGCTACCCGGCCGCATCCCGGCCGACACCGGTGGCCAGAGCTGCCGCGAGCCGTCCCACCGCCGCAGCGGCGGTATCGGGATCATCGCCCGCACGGTCGGCGTCCACCAACACCTTCACCAGGGCCGAACCCACGATCACCCCGTCGGCGAAGCCGGCGACCTCCGCCGCCTGGGTGGGCGTGCTCACGCCCACACCCACACAGACCGCAGTGTCGCTGACGGCTCGAACCCGGCTCACCAGCCCGGCCGCCTGCGCACCCACCACCGACCGGGCGCCGGTCACCCCCATGAGCGAGGCAGCGTAGATGAAGCCCCGGCTGACCTGGGCGATCCGCGCGATGCGCGCATCGGAGGAGCTCGGGGCGACCAGGAACACCGGGTCGAGACCGACCGCCGCGGCGGCGGCAAGCCACGGTTCGGCCTCCTCGGGGGGAAGGTCCGGGGTGATCGTCCCAGCCCCGCCGGCAGCCGCGAGATCCCGGGCGAACGCGGTGACCCCGTACCGCTCGACCGGATTCCAGTAGCTCATGACCAGGACGGGGGCACCGGTGGCGGCCACCGCCTCCACGGTCGCCAGGACCTCACGTGTCGTGACACCACGGCTCAGCGCGGCATTGGCCGCGGCCTGGATCACCGGACCGTCGATGGTCGGGTCGGAGTAGGGCAGGCCGACCTCGACGATGTCCACCCCCGCCTCGACCATGGCCCGCATGGCGCTGACACCACCGGCGACCGAGGGGAAACCCGCCGGCAGGTAGCCGACCAGGGCTGCTCGCCCCGCCCCGCGTGCCGTCGCGAACGTGTCACTCAACCGGCTCCGCTCACCGCCGAGACGGCTCCGCTCACCTGACAGACTCTGCACAGCGCGTCCGTTCCGTCAGCTCATGAATGATCGAGAAGGTCGAACCACCGAGCCGCAGTGTCGACATCCTTGTCGCCCCGACCGGAGCAGTTCACCAACACGACCGCGTCGGGACCCAGCTCGCGGGCGAGGGCGAACGCGCCGGCAAACGCGTGCGCACTCTCGATCGCGACCAGGATGCCCTCCAGCCGCGCGACCGTCGCCAGCGCGTCCATGGCGTCATGGTCGTCAACCACCCGGTAGGTCGCCCGGCCGGTCTCGTGCAGCCAGGCGTGTTCGGGACCGATGCCCGGATAGTCGAGCCCGGCCGAGATCGAGTGCGACACCTGGGTCTGCCCGTCGGCATCCTGGAGGAGGTAGGTCCGCATCCCGTGCAGAACGCCGGGTGCCCCGCCCGCGATCGCGGCCGCGTGCCGTCCGGTCGCCACCCCGTCCCCGCCGGCCTCGACACCGACCAGCGCAACGGACGGGTCGGCGATGAACGGGTGGAATATGCCCATCGCGTTGGAGCCGCCACCGACGCAGGCCACCACGGCATCGGGCAGCCGCCCGATGCCGTCGAGGACCTGGCCGCGGGCCTCCACACCGATGACCCGCTGGAAGTCACGCACCAACATCGGGAACGGATGCGGCCCCATGACCGAACCGATGCAGTAGTGCGTCGTGTCCACCGAGGCCACCCAGTCCCGCATGGCCTCGTTGATGGCGTCCTTGAGGGTCTGGCTGCCCGAGGCGACCGCGACGACCTCGGCGCCCAGCAGCCGCATCCGCGCGACGTTGAGCGCCTGACGGCGGGTGTCCTGCTCGCCCATGTAGACCACGCAGTCCAGGTCCAGCAGCGCACAGGCGGTGGCCGTGGCGACGCCGTGCTGGCCGGCACCGGTTTCGGCGATCACCCGGCTCTTGCCCATCCGACGGGCGAGCAGGCACTGGCCGAGCACATTGTTGATCTTGTGCGAGCCGGTGTGCGCCAGATCCTCACGCTTGAGCAGGATGCGGGCACCGCCGACGTACTCAGCCAGGCGGGTCGCGTCGGTGAGGGGGGTGGGCCGGCCGGCATATGTCGCGAGCAGCCGGTCCAGTTCCGCGGTGAACGCCGGATCGGCGCGGGCGGCTGCGTAGGCCGCCGTCAGTTCGTCCAGAGCGGCGAACAACGCCTCCGGCACGAAGCGACCGCCGAAACGGCCGAAGTGACCGGCGCTGTCAGGCACAGGGCCGCCCGGGACGACACCCTCAGGAGCGAACCCGACGGTTCCGGCGGTGGTCATCGTCTGACTGTATCGGTCAGCATCGGTCAGCCGCCTCTTTCGGTCAGCGCCCCACCCGGGTCGCCGGGTGGGCACCCGCGGTGACCAGATCCGCGACCGCCTGACGAGGATCACTCCCCGTCACCGCAGCCTCCCCCACGAGGACCGCGTCCGCTCCCGCCGCCGCGTAGGCGAGCAGGTCGTGCGGGCCGCGCACACCCGATTCGGCGACCTTGATGACCCCCGGTGGCAACAGCGGCGCCAGCCGGGAGAAGGTGTCGCGATCGACGTCGAGCGTCCGCAGGCTGCGTGCGTTGACGCCGATCAGACGCGCGCCCGCATCGACCGCACGCACGACCTCGTCGCAGTCGTGCACCTCGACCAGGGCGGTCATGCCGAGTGACTCGACCCGATCGAGCAGCCCGACCAGGCGCGGCTGATCGAGCGCCGCCACGATCAGCAGAACGATGTCGGCGCCGTGTGCCCGAGCCTCGAAGACCTGGTACGGCGAAACGATGAAGTCCTTGCGCAACACGGGCACGTCCACCGCCACCCGCACCGCGTCCAGGTCTGCGA
This sequence comes from Protofrankia sp. Cas3, assembly GCF_963555955.1. Classification (NCBI taxonomy): domain Bacteria; kingdom Bacillati; phylum Actinomycetota; class Actinomycetes; order Frankiales; family Frankiaceae; genus Protofrankia; species Protofrankia sp. Cas3. Next base: position 90,887 of record NZ_CAUVXP010000003.1, on the reverse strand, counting down.
GCGACCCGCCGAACCGGTGCCGCTCGGTCAGGACGCTCACCGCCGCCGCGCCCGCAGCCTCGAACTGCGCCGCCAGCGCCGCCGGATCCGCAATCGCGGCAAGATCGCCCTTTGACGGTGAGCGACGCTTGACCTCGGCGATCACCGAAACGGCCCGGGTGCGCAGCACAGCGAGCGCGTCCCTGGGATCCGGGACACGCTCCACCCGCCGTTTGAGCGTCGCCAGGGAGACCGCAGCCTCGCGTTCTGCAAGATCCGCCCGTACCCCGGCCAGGATGTCGTCAAGGACGCTCATCGGCCGGTACCCAGGGCTGTCGCAGCCATGGCGCCGATGTTAGGCCAGGCATCGGCCAGCGGCATCAGACCCCCGTCGACGACGGCCGACCGCCACCCTCGGCGATTGCCCTTCGGTTGACAGAAGCCGGAAACGCACCGACTTGGGCCAGCTGGAAAGCCCTCCCGCGTCGGGCATGCCCGCTGCATGTGCACGTATCGTGATTGTCCTGTCGTTGTCCTACGATGCCGCTTGCTGCCGAGGGTGCGGCGGACCGACTGGGCCGCGCCGGGCCGGTCCGCCGACGAACAGCCGCCGGTCACGTCGGGTCGTCGCCCCGGTCGATGGCCTCCCAGGCGTCGACCGGTCGGGCGGCCGCCGTCTGATAGCGGGGGGACAGCGCCGACCACGTGTGCCCCCGCAATGCCACCAGGGCGCCGCCGAACGCCAGCAGTACTCCTCCGCCGGTGGCAAGCCACGGCGCGGCCGTACTCCGAAGGTCGCGCAGATCAGCGGTGAGGCTCGGGGCGATCTGGCGCACCTGCGAGGCGACGCGCACAGCCGGCAGCGGGTCGGCGGCGATCCGGCCCGCGACGACGGCGACCACGACCCCGGCCAGCAGAACCGGCAGACCGACCAGTGCCCGCCCCCGTCGCCTCGTGGCGGCGATCGCGACAACCCCGGCCAGCCCGACCAGACCCAGCCCGGCCACGGCCGGGGCAAGATCCGAACCGGACAGCTGCACCGCGAGCGGCGCGGCGGTGACCGGTTCCCCGGCCACGGCCCCGTCCGCGACACGCAGATTCACCCAGGTCGCGCTGACGGTGAACAGGACGAGCGCGGCGCCCAGCAGGCAGCAGAGCACCGCCGCAGCCATCTCCCCGCGTCCACGGCGGCCGGTACCCGTGCCCCCGTCCGTGGCAGTACCCGTACCCCCGTCCGTGGCCGTGGCGACGGACTCCTGCTGATCGGTCATGTCGGGAGGCGCAGCGACTCGGCGATCTCGATTGCCCGCAGCACCGCCGCCGCCTTGGTGCGACTTTCGTTGTTCTCGGTCACGGGCACGGAATCGGCGACGATGCCCGCGCCGGCCTGTACGTAGGCCCGCCCGTCCCGCAGGACAGCGGTCCGGATGGCGATCGCGGTGTCCAGATCGCCGCCGAAGTCCAGATAACCGACCACGCCTCCGTACAGGCCCCGACGGGTTGGCTCAAGCTCATCGATGATCTCCATCGCACGCACCTTGGGCGCACCGGTGAGGGTGCCCGCGGGGAAGGTCGCCGTGAGCACGTCAACAGCCGACCGGTCCTGCGCGACCTCACCGATCACGGTGGAGACGATGTGCATGATCTGCGAGAACCGCTCGACCGCGGCGAACTCGACCACCCGTACCGAGCCCGGCGTACAGACCCGTCCCAGGTCGTTGCGCACCAGGTCGACGAGCATCACGTGCTCGGCCCGCTCCTTGGGATCGGCCAGCAGCTGCGCGGCGAGCTCGGCGTCCTGTTCGGGTGTGGCGCCACGGGGACGGCTGCCGGCGATCGGATGCAGCAACGCGTGCCGGCCCGTCACCTTCACGTGCGCCTCCGGCGACGATCCGACGACATCATGATCATCAAAACGGAGCAGGTACATGTAGGGACTGGGGTTCGAGGCCCTCAGGACCCGGTAGATGTCGAGGGGCGCAGCCGCGGTCGGGCGCTCGAAGCGCTGGGAGACCACGATCTGGAAGCACTCGCCGGCCCGGATCTCCTCGATGGCGGCTTCGACGGCAGCCTCGAAACGTTCCGGAGCGGTACGCGAGGCAAAGCCTGCGAGCGAGAGATCGGCGGGCGCCGTGGTGGTCGCGACCGTCGGCTCGCTCCACTTGCCGAGATCGGCGGTCATCGCCTCGAGACGGTGCACGGCGTCGTCGTAGGCTGCGTCCGGGTCGCCGTCGCCGCCGGTGAACACGTTTGCGATCAGCAGGCAGGAACCGTCGCTGTGATCGAGTACCGCGAGGTCGGCGGTCAGTATCATGCGCAGCTCGGGCATGCCCAGGTCGTCCACGCAACGGGACGGGAGCCGTTCGACCCGCCGGACGATGTCGTAGGACAGGTAACCGACCAGCCCGCCGGTGAGCGGTGGCGCATCCGGCAGCTTCGGAGTGCGCAACGCCACCTGCACCGCGCGAAGGACGTCGAGCGGGTCCCCATCGGTGGGAACACCCGGCGGCGGCTCGCCGTCGGTCCAGACGGCCGATCCGTCTCGTTCGGTGAGGGTCGCCGCGGCCCGGACACCGATGAACGAATACCGCGACCACACCCCGCCGTGCTCGGCGGACTCCAGCAGGAACGTTCCCGGCCCCCCGGCGAGTTTGCGGTAGACCCCGACCGGGGTCTCACCATCGGCGAGCAGGCGGCGTGTCACCGCGACCACCGGGTACTCGGCTGCGAGCGCGTGGAAGTCGGCCCGGCCCGGGCTGACCTCGCCTGTCGTCACGACTCGGCTCCCCTCACAGGTTCCGTGGCAGGTTGCATGGCAGGTTGGGTGGCAGGCCTCGTGGCAGCGGCCGGCAGGCTGCGGTTGTCGAAGCAGGTTCGGCGCCCGGTGTGGCAGGCCGGACCGTGCTGGTCCACCTGGACCAGCACGGTGTCCCCGTCGCAGTCGAGGGAGACCGACCGAACCAGCTGGCGGTGGCCGCTGGTGTCCCCCTTGACCCAGTACTCCCGGCGGCTCCGACTCCAGTACGTGGCACGCCCGGTGGTGAGCGTGCGGTGCAGGGCCTCGTCGTCCATCCAGCCGACCATCAGTACCTCGCCGGTGTCGTACTGCTGCGCGACCGCCGGGAAGAGACCGGCCGGGTCACGCTTGAGCAGACCGGCGATGGCGGGGTCCAGACGGGACGCGGAGGCGGGCACGAGCCCATTGTGCCGTGCGCCGGTCAGGTGAGGTCCCCGTCGAGGTCATTGGCCACGCCCGCCGTCCACGAGGCGTGCAAGCGCCGATACACGCCGGGGACACCGACGAGTTCGGCGTGGGTCCCCTGCGCGACGATTCGGCCGGCGTCGACGACCACCACCAGATCCGCAGTCTCCGCCGTGGACAGTCGGTGGGCGATCGTGACCGATGTCCGCCCCCGGGTCAGCGCGACCAACGCGCGGGCGAGCCGCACCTCTGTCGCCGGGTCGACCGACGATGTCGCCTCGTCAAGGACGAGGAGGTCCGGTGCGGCGACGTGGGCGCGGGCGACGGCGACCAGTTGACGTTCTCCCGCGGACAGCGAGCTCCCGCGCTCGCCGACCCGGGTGTGCACACCGTCCGCCAGCCCCGCAACCCAGTCCGCCAGCCCCAGCGAGGTGAACGCGGCCATGACATCGGCGTCGGAGGCCTCCGGACGCCCGTAACGGACGTTGTCCGCGATGGTCAGATCGAACAGGAAGCCGTCCTGCGGGACCATCACGACCCGCCTGCGCAACGACGCGAACCGCACCTGCTCCACGGGCACGCCGCCGAGCAGCACCTGACCGACGGCCGGGTCCATCAGCCGGGTCAGCAGCTTGGCCAGGGTGGTCTTGCCCGATCCGGTCTCGCCGACCACGGCGACCCTCGTCCGGGGCGCGATGTCCAGGTCGACGGCCGCCAGGACGAGCGGTCCCCCCGGATAGGCGAACCCGACACCGTCGAAACGCACTCCGAGCGGGCCTGGCGGAAGATCCAGTCCGCCGTCGGGGCCCGGGTCACGCACGTCCTGCGGCGTGCCCAGAACGTCGAGCACACGACGCATACCGGCGAGGGCGTTCGCTCCCTCGTTCAGCACCTCGGTCAGGGTCTGCAGTGGCACCACGAACAGTGTGACCAGGAACAGGAATGCCACCAACCGGCCGGCGCTGAGATCACCGTCCACCCCGAGCAACACCCCGCCGACCACCACGGCGCAGGTCGCGCAGGCCGCCACCAGCTCGCCCGCCGAGAAGACCGTGGCGACCATCCGCTGCGCGGCGGTCTGCGCCGACCGGTAGTGGTCCACGGAGGTGTCGACCCGCGTCGCCGTGCGCGCCTGAGCACCGTAGGCGCGCACCACCGCCGCGCCGACCACGGACTCCGAGATCGCGCCCAGCATCTGCGCGACCCGTTCCCGAACGGCCAGATACCGCTGCGCGAGAACCGACTGGAACCGCTTGATCACAAAGGCCATCGGCACGAAACAGGCGTAGACAACGATGGTCAGCGGCCAGGAGTAGACCGCCATGAGGACGGTCGCGATCAACATCTGCCCGGAGGACAGCAGCAGGATCATTCCGCCGAACTGCAGGAACTGCGACATCTGGTCGACGTCGCTGGTAACCCGTGAGGTGAGCGCCCCCCGCCGCTGCTCCGACTGGGTCAGTGCGGACAGATCGTGGATGTGCCCGAACGCGCGTATCCGCAGCGTCGCCAGCGCAGACTCCGACGTCCGGTAGAGCCGCACGCTCATCAGGTACGCCGCAAAGGCCGTCACCCCGATCGCCACCGTCGCGCCGGCCGCCGCCCAACGGACCACCGACAGGTTGGGTGTCCCGTGAAGCAGGCCGTGGTCGATGGTCTGCTGGACCGCGATCGGGACCACCACCCGTCCCACGGTGGCGATGACCGCAAGGACGAGGGTCACCGGCAGGCCGGCGGTGAGTTCCGGTACAAGGCGGCGGATCTTGCCGAGGGTCACCCCCAGCGACTCCCCGGAGCGGACCTGAGCACCGCCGTCGGGGCCACCGCCGTCGGGGCCACCGCCGTCGGCACCGCCCACCAGCACCGGGCCATCCAGCCTCGGGGCCGGGTCCTCCTGGCGAGGGGCCGGCACGGTAACGCTCACCGTGCCACTCCGGCGTCCTCGACGGCACCGTCGACGACAGCCCCGACGGGGTTCGCGCCGCCGCTCACCGGGTGGTATGCGGTCAACAACGCCGCGTACCCGGGCGAGGTGGCCATGAGTTCATCGTGGCTGCCTCGCCCGGCCACCCGTCCCCGATCCAGGTACACGACCTCGTCGGCCAGCTCGATCGTTGCCCGCCGGTGTGCGACGACAACCACCGTGGACGCGCCCGCCCGCTCCCGCAGACCAGCGAGGATGGCCGCCTCGATCCGCGGATCGACGCCGGATGTCGCGTCGTCGAGAACGAGCAGGCGCGGCTGGCGGACCAGCGCCCGGGCCAGGGCGATCCTTTGGCGCTGCCCGCCGGACAGCGTGGTTCCGCGTTCGCCGACCTGCGTGTCGAGACCGGCGGGCAGTGCCGCGACGAAGCGGTCCGCCTGCGCGCGCGCGAGCGCCTCCCACAGCGCCGCATCGTCCACGGCCAAGCCGAGCGCGACGTTGCCGCGAACCGTGTCGTCGAACAGGAACGCCTGCTGGGACACCAGGGACGCGGCCGAGCTGACCTCACCGTCGGCGAGCTCAGCAAGATCGACACCGTCGATCCGGACCGCCCCGACGTCAGGGTCGTACAGCCTGACCAGCAACCCGGCCAGGGTCGACTTTCCCGACCCGGTCCGCCCGGCGAGCGCCACCACCCGGCCGGGCGCAACATCGAAGCTCACCCCGTCAAGGGCGTGGGCCGCCGGCCCCTCCCCATCCACCGGTCGCGGGTAGGTATAGGTGACGGCGTCCACAGTCAGCCTCGCCGGGCCCTGAGCGCGCAGTGTCTGCGATCCGAAGCGCTGCTCACCGCGGGCGCGCAGGACCGCGCGCACCCGGCCGTAGCCGACAACCGACCGGGGCAGTTCACCGAACACCCAGCCGATCGCCCGCAGCGGGAAGGCCAGAAGCGTGAACAGGTAGGCGACGCGAATCAGATCTCCGACATCGAGTGCGCCCGCCGAGATCCTGGCCGTGCCGACCAGCAGGACCGCGAGAACGCCGATGTTCGGTAACGCGTCCATCACCGGATCGAACATGCCGCGCACCCGGCCGGCGCTGATCATTGCTTCCTTCAGTTCGTCTGCCTTGCGTGCGAACCGGGTGGTCTCGTCACGTTCCCGCCCCATCGTCTTGATCACCAGGGCGCCGTCGAACGACTCGTGCGCCACCCCGCTCACCTCCGCCCGCAGTTGCTGGGCGCGCGACAGCAGCGGCGAGACCTTCTGCCCGTAGATGACGTTGACGACGCCGAAGAAGGGGAAGATGACGCATCCGACGGCAGCCAGCAGCGGATCGGTCGCGATCAGCACCACCAGGGCCACGACGATCATGACAAGCACGCCCGCCGCGAACGGCAGCGGGAGGATCGGCGCCCACGTCGCCTCCACGTCCGCATTGGCATTGGACAGCAGCAGGCCGGTCGAGTGGCGCTGGTGCCACGACAACGGCAGGAGCAGATACTGCCGCGTCACCCGGCGACGGTAGAGTGCCTGTAGCCGGAACGTCATCACCCCACCGCCGAGCCGGCGCACGAACATCCCCACCGCCCTGGCAACGCCGACGGCGACCAGCAGCGTCGCTGCCAGCGTGAGGCTGCCCACCGCCACCCGCCCGGTGTCAAAGGAGGGCAGCAGGACCTTGTCCGTGACCTCGCCGAGCACGACCGAGCTCGCCACGGTCATGAGGCCGAACAGCGAACTGCCGGCAACTGCCACGGCGAACGACCGGGGTTCCTCGCGGATGCCCATCCCGATGATGGCCAGACCTCTTCGGATAACATCGGGTGAACCTGCGGAAACCGACTCCGTCGATCCCGCCGGGTCATCGGGCATGGTTCTCCTCTCGTCGCTCACCACGCCGCCGACATCGGCACCGCCCAAACGGATTCGAACCGAAAATACAGCCCGCCGCAACGGGTGTGGCCAGAATCCGACTCCTATCGGACGTCCCGGGACGCGCCACTGCATGATCACGAGACCGGGGGCGATGCCTCCGGGCGCGCGATCTGACGATCGTCGCACGCCCTTTGGCCGTCAGCGCTCCCAGGACCTCGGCCTCCGGGCGCGCGCTCAGCGAACAGGTAGGGCGGCGGCCCGCAACGCGTCCTTGACGTGACCGATGCGCAGGTGACCGAAGTGGAAGACGCTCGCGGCAAGCACCGCGTCCGCACCCGCGGCAACAGCCGGGGGGAAGTGGGCGAGCGACCCGGCCCCGCCACTGGCGATCACGGGCACGTCCACAACCGCGCGGACGGCCCCGATCATCTCCAGGTCGTAGCCGTCCCGTGTCCCGTCCGCGTCCATCGAGTTGAGCAGGATCTCCCCGGCACCGAGCTCCACCGCCCGTGCCGCCCAGGCAACCGCGTCGATGCCGGTACCGTGACGCCCGCCGTGGGTCGTCACCTCGAACCGCGGGCCGCCCGGTTCGTGGCCGCGTCGGGCATCCACCGACAGCACGATGCACTGGCTGCCGAACCGCAGCGCGCACTCGCGGATCAGCTCGGGGTGGGCGACCGCGGCGGTGTTGACACCGACCTTGTCCGCTCCCGCCCGCAGAAGCCGGTCGACGTCGTCGGGTGTCCGTATCCCGCCTCCGACGGTCAGGGGGATGAACACCTGCTCGGCGGTGCGCCGGACCACGTCGTAGGTGGTCTCCCGGTTCCCGCTGGACGCGGTGATGTCGAGGAAGGTCAGCTCGTCAGCGCCCTCGGCGTCGTACAGCTTCGCCATCTCCACCGGGTCGCCGGCGTCCCGCAGGTCGGTGAAGTTCACACCCTTGACGACCCGGCCCGCGTCGACATCCAGGCAGGGGATCACCCGGACCGCGACGGTCATCGGATGGACCCGCTCATCGGATGGGCGCGGGCCGGCCCGCCGCGACCGCCAACGCCTCGGGCAGGGTGAACGCCCCGGCGTAGAGGGCCTTGCCGACGATGGCGCCCTCGACGCCCGCCACACCCGCGATCGCGGCCAGGTCGGCCAGGGACGACACCCCGCCACTGGCGATCACGGGCCGTGACGTCGCCGCGGTGACGGCGGCCAGCAGGTCCAGGTTGGGCCCGGTGAGGGTGCCGTCACGATGAACATCGGTCACCACGTACCGGGCGCAGCCGTCGGCATCCAGGCGGGCCAGGACGTCGAACAGTTCGCCACCGTCACGGGTCCACCCACGGGCGGACAGGATCGTGCCGCGGACGTCGAGACCGACGGCAATCTTGTCGGCGACCCGGCCGATCGCGGAACGCACCCAGTCGGGGTTCTCCAACGCGGCCGTGCCGATGTTGACCCGGGCCGCGCCGGTCGCCAGTGCCGCGTCCAACGAATCGTCGTCGCGGATACCGCCGGAGAGCTCCACCGCCACGTCGACCGACCGGACCACCTCGGCGATCAGGCCACGGTTCGAGCCACGGCCGAACGCCGCATCAAGGTCGACAAGGTGGATCCACTCGGCGCCGTCGCGCTGCCAGGCAAGGGCCGCCTCGCGCGGGTCGCCGTAGGACGTCTCGGAACCGGCCTCGCCTCGGACCAGCCGGACGGCCCGGCCGTCTGCGACATCCACGGCGGGCAGGAGGATCAGCGTCACATGGCACACCCTACGGGGTGGCCCACCAGCCGCACCCCGGCCGCCTACGTCCAACCCAGCGGAGGTTCACACGATTGATTATTTTCTTGACCAGCACGATCGTGCGGCCGATCGTTGTCCAACCACCTTCGCCTCGTGGATACTGACACCCTGCTGCACGATCATGCAGCGAACCGGCAAACGCCACGGTGACGACAGGAAGGCAGACCCGAATATGCACGATCGTGCAGATCGCGTGACTCGCCTTGCAGACGCCGTGCGGCGCCGACGAGTCGATCTCGGTCTACGGCAGGAGGAGGTCGCGGACCTCGCTGACTGTTCTGAGCGGTTCGTTCACTCTGTGGAAGCGGGAAAAATCACGATACGGCTCGATAAGCTGCTCGATGTTCTCGACGTCCTGGGGCTCACGCTCGAGGTCGCTCGTGGCCATGGGAATATCGGCGTGTCATCGGACCTGCCATTGCTCACCAAGGCCACGGCGCCCGACCGGCCACAGCCATGAGAACGCCGAGAGCGGAATCGAGACAACTCGACGCATCAACCGATCTCACCGGCATCGACCGGGCCGATGTGTACAAGTCCGACCGGCTCGCCGGACACCTGGTTCGCACAGATCATGGGATCAGGTTCGGCTACACGACCGAATGGGCCAGCGGTCAGGGTGAGCCCGTCGCCACGACACTTCCCGTTGCCGAGACACCTGTGATGACCCCGGCCAACACGGTGCCGTCGTTCTTCGCCGGGCTCCTGCCGGAGGGACGCCGTCTCGGCGCGCTCCGCAGGACGGTCAAGACGTCGGCCGACGACGAGTTCTCCCTTCTCCTGGCTGTGGGTGGGGACACGATCGGCGATGTACGCGTTGTTCCCGCCGGCGCCGGTCTGACCGATGTTTCCCCGCTGCTGAGGGTCACCGATTTCACCGGCATCCGTTTCAGAGACCTCCTGGCCGACCTGAACATCCGTCCCGACCGGGTCGGAATTCCCGGAGTCCAGGACAAAGCCAGCACCGCCATGATCAGCGTTCCAGTCGCCCATCAGGCCGATCGGTACATTCTCAAACTCAATCCGCCAGAATATCCCCGGCTCGTCGAAAACGAGGCTTTCTTCCTGAAAGCCGCTCGGGATTGCAGGCTGCGCGTCGCCGAGGCCGAACTGGTCCGCGACGTCGACGGTACCGCAGGCCTGCTGGTCAGACGCTTTGACCGCACCGTCGTGGACGACGGCATCGTCCAACTCGCCTGCGAGGACGGCTGTCAGGTTCTCAACCGGCCGCCCGGTGACAAATACCTCGTCGACACCGAGCAACTTATTCGTGCACTGAGTGACGTCTGCGGCGCACCGCGTATCGCGGCCCGCATATTCCTGACTCAGCTCGTTTTCGCCTTTCTGACCGGCAACGGCGATGCCCATGCCAAGAATTTCTCTGTCCTGCGCGGGGTAACCGGGGAATGGCAGGCCTCCCCCGCGTACGATCTGCCGAGCTCGTACCTGTACGGTGACAGCACCATGGCGCTGCCGATAGCGGGCCGCCGGGACGCCGACATCTGTGGATCGGACTTCATCGCTCTCGGCGAGAAGGTTGGCGTCCCCGCCCGCGCATCCCGCAAACTCCTGGCAGACCTGTCCGCCCGCGCCGATCTGTGGCTACCCGGCCTGGTGGAACTGCCCTTCGACCTCAGGCTACTCCGAAAGCTGCGACGTACCGTCGCCTACCGGCGGGCGAGTTTGCAACGATAGTCCGGGACTTTCACGTTCCGGCGACACCGCCGGAGTTGACACCCCCGGAGTCCGACGCCGAGTAGGCGCGCCCCTTCCACGCGGCGCCGTGGCCACGGCGGTGTGCCCGCGCCGAGTCCAGTGTCATGAGCACGTAGAGGACCGCCACCGCGGGGAGAGTCAGGACGACGGGCAGCGGCTGGCGGTAGTAACGGACCATCGGGAGGTAGGTGATGGTCATCACCACCCAGGCGCTGATCCCGGCCGCAGCGGCAACGGCCGCGGCGCCGCCACCGGCACCGGCGGCGAGACCCGCCAGGCCGGCCACCGCGGCGAGCGGCGGGATGAGGTAGGCGAAGATCAGTCCGACAACGGTGCCGGCGAGCAGCGCCGGGGAATGCCGGAGCTGGGTGTACGCGCTGCGGGCGACCATCTTCCACAGGTCTGCCAGCTGCGGGTAGGGCCGGACGCTGCGCACGCCGCGCGGCCCGCGGTCGGCGAGGCCCAACCAGGTCCGGCCACCGGTCCGCTTGACCGCGCTGGCCAGGGAACAGTCGTCGATGACCGCGCCGGAGATGGCGGCCAACCCCCCGGCACGTTCCAGCGCGGCCCGGCGCAGGAGTACACAGCCCCCGGCCGCGGCCGACGTCCTCGCGTCGGGCCGGTTGGCCCGGCGGAACGGATAGAGCTGGGCGAAGAAGTAGACGAAGGCCGGGATGATGATCCTCTCCCAGCGGTTCTGAGTGCGTAGCACGGCCATCAGCGACGTGAGGTCGAGACCGCGGCTGGTTGCGTGGCTTACCAGCCGGGTGACCGAATCCGGGCCGTGGGCGATGTCAGCGTCGGTGAACAGCAGCCAGTCCACATCCGGTGGCACGGTGCGCATGCCCTGTTCCAGCGCCCACACCTTGCCGACCCAGCCGGCCGGCCGTGGCTGGCTGGTGATGACCGTCAACGGCACCTGTGCATCGGGATGCCGGCCCAGCGCACGGGCAACGTCACCGGTTCCGTCGTCGCTGGCGTCGTCGACCAGCACGACCCGCAGCGAACCGGGGTAATGCTGGCCGAGCAGCGACGGCAGACTGTGCGGCAACATCTCAGCCTCGTCCCGAGCGGGGACGATCACGGTGACCGCGGGCCAGCCGCCGGGCGGCTCGGCTCCGCCCCGCGCCAAGGCATCATCGGGATCAAGCCGGGTGTCGGTGCACCAGAACATTCCGTGGCCGCCCAGTAGCACCAACCACACCAACAGGGAACAAAACGCACAAGCCGCCAGTGTTATCACGTCCGTTAGCCTCGCAGATCGCGCCGGCTCCAACTGTCAGCAGCGCCGGACTGAGACAACAACAGCCTTCCGTTCACCCGGATGAATCAGAAATTTCCACCTGATGTAACAGATTTGAGAATCGTCCCCGCCGGGCGGCTACGACTGGTTCCAGACGGATTACGATCGACTTGGACGTAGGAGTATTACTGACCGCCGCAGTACTGTCCAGCGGCACAAGGACGTTGGTCTCCGGGAAATAGGCGGCGGAACAGCCGGCCGCGGTCGGATACGCCACCACCCGAAAGTCCGCCGCGCGCCGGAGGACACCGTCCCCCCACACGCTGACCAGATCGACCTGATCGCCGTCGGCGATGGTCAGGGCGGCGAGATCGTCGGGGTTGACGAACACGACCCGGCGGCCCTGACGGACGCCGCGGTAACGGTCGTCCAGCCCGTAGATCGTGGTGTTGAACTGGTCGTGCGAACGGACCGTCTGCAACAGCAGATGCCCGGGTGGAACCCGCAGCACGTCCAGAGTGTTGACGGTGAGCCGGGCCCGCCCGGTCTCGGTCGGGAAGGTGCGGGAGTCCCGCGGCGGGTGCGCGAGGACGAACCCACCGGGCCGCGCGACCTTCACCTCGAATTCCTCACAGCCGGGGACGACCCGGCCGATATGTCCGCGGACGCGACCGTAGTCGGCGGTGAGCCCCTCCCAGCCGACGGCGACACGGTCGCCCAGCGTCGCCCGGGCCAATCCGCAGACGATCGCCACCTCCGAACGCAGCGCGACCGAGGCGGGCGCGAGATTCCCTCGGGAGGCGTGCACCGCGCTCATCGAGTCCTCGACCGTGACGAACTGCGGCCCGCCGGCCTGCACGTCGATCTCGGTACGGCCGAGCGTGGGCAGGATCAACGCCCGCCGGCCGGTGACGGTATGCGATCGGTTCAGTTTGGTCGACACCTGGACGCTCAGTCGCAGCCGCCGGATCGCGGCCTCGGTGACCTCGGAATCAGGGGTGGCCGCGACGAAGTTCCCGCCGAGTGCGGTGAACACCTTCACCCTGCCGTCGCGCATCGCCCGCACCGTGTCGACCACGTCGAGCCCGTGTTCGCGCGGCGGATCGAAACCGAACTCGGCCGCCAGCCGGTCGAGAAAGAGCGCCGGCGGCTTCTCCCAGATGCCCATGGTCCGGTCGCCCTGGACGTTGCTGTGCCCGCGCACCGGACATACCCCGGCACCGGGACGACCGATGTTGCCGCGCAGCAGCAGGAAGTTGACGACCTCTCGGATCGTGGGCACCGAGTCACGGTGCTGGGTGAGCCCCATCGCCCAACAGACGATGATCCGTTGTGCGGCCAGCACCCGCTGCACGACCTGGTCGATCTCCGTGTCGGCCAGGCCCGTGGCGGCCCGAACATCATCGGCGGACAGCGTCCGCAGCTGCGCGGCCAGCTCGGCGAAGCCGTCGGTATGGGTGTCGATGAACGCCCGGTCGAGTACCTGCCCCGGCCGCGCGTCCTCGGCGGCCAGCAGGCGTGCGTTGATCGCCTGGAACAGGGCCAGGTCACCGCCGAGGCGGATCTTCAGGAACTGGTCGGCCAGCACCGTGCCAGACCCGATGACGCCACTGGGATGCTGCGGGTTACGGAACCGCAGCAGACCCGCCTCGGGCAGCGGGTTGATCGCGATGATGCTCGTTCCCGCGCGCTTGGCCGCCTCCAGCGCGGTGAGCATCCGCGGATGGTTCGTGCCCGGATTCTGCCCCACAATGAAGATCAGGTCAGCTTTGGCGAGATCGTCCAGGCTTACGCTGCCCTTGCCCACGCCGATCGTTTCGGTCAGCGCGGACCCGGACGACTCGTGGCACATGTTCGAGCAGTCCGGCAGGTTGTTCGTGCCGAAGGCCCGCACGAACAACTGATAGACGAAGGCTGCCTCGTTGCTGGCCCGCCCGGACGTGTAGAAGGCCGCCTCGTCCGGGCTGTCGAGCGCCTGCAGTTCCTCGGCGACAATCGCGAACGCATCATCCCAACCCACCGGGACGTAGTGCTCCGCCCCGGCCGCCTTGTACATCGGCTCGGTGAGGCGGCCCTGCTGACCCAGCCAGTAACCGCTGCGGGCGGCAAGGTCACCAATGGGATACTCGGCGAAGAACGCGGGGGTGATCCGACGAAGGGTCGCCTCCTCGGCGACGGCCTTGGCGCCGTTCTCGCAGAACTCGGCCCTTCTGCGCTCGGCCGGGTCGCCTTCGGGCCAGGCACACCCGGGACAGTCGAAACCGTCGACCTGGTTCAGCGCGAGCAGCGAGCGGACTCCGCGGCGGACACCCAACTGGTCACGGACATGCGCCATCGCGTGCAGCACACCGGGAATACCGGCCGCGGACGACGCGGGGGAACCGACCCTGATCCCGCGCTCGCCGCTGTCCTCCCGTGGAGCATGACGTGGCATCGTTGGAATCCTCTCATCATGAACCGCTGTTCACCAGTGCGTCGGCAATGCGGTGCGCACCGGTGTAGACGTTCATCGAGCCGCCGCGGACGAACCCGACCAGCGTCATCCCGGCCTCCTGGGCCAGGTCCGCCGCGAGCGATGACGGCGCGGACACCGCGACCAGCGCGGGAATCCCGGCCAACAGCGCCTTCTGGGTCAGCTCGAACGACGCGCGGCCGCTGACCACCAGGACCCGTTCGCGCAAGGGCAGCTGCCCTTCACGCGCCGCCCAGCCGACGACCTTGTCGACCGCGTTGTGGCGGCCGACGTCCTCCCGGACCACCAGCAGGTTCCCGTCGGCGTCCGCGATCGCGGCGGCGTGCAAGCCACCGGTGGTGGCAAAGACCCTCTGCGCCAGGCGAAGCCGGTCGGGAAGCGCGAGCACCACATCCGGGCGCAGCACCAGCGGGTCGGCGTCCACCTCGTACCGGCTGCGCAGCCGGACCCCGTCGATGCTGGTCTTCCCGCACAGTCCGCAGGAACTACTGGTGTAGAAGGCGCGTTCGATGCTGACATCCGGCCTGGGAACGCTCGGGGCGAGGGTGATGTCAACAACATTGTAGGTCTGGACTTCGTTGTAGGTCTGGACATCCTGGTCCTGACAGCCGGCAGCGCCGCCGACGGCACTGACGGCACTGACGGCACTGACGGCACTGACGCAGTAACGAATAGCCGTGACGTCCGACCCGCTGCCGATGATCCCCTCGCCGGCCAGGAAACCCAGAACAAGATCGATATCATGCCCGGGCGTACGCATGGTCACGGTCAGCGCCTTACCACCGACCCGCAGCTCCAGCGGTTCCTCACCAGCCAGGCAGTCGGGCCGCGCCGCGCGCTCGCCGTCGACGGAAATCCGCAAAACCCGTCTGCGTGCTGTCACCCGTCCCACCCCGCCCACACTGCCCTACCCCCGCGGCGTTTTCCAGTGACCGCCACATGGTGACGGTAGGTAGCTTCCGTCGGGATAGCGACCGTTTCCACCTACCGTCACCGGGTGGCGGTCGAGCCCGGTAGGCGATTTTCGTCGTGATAGCAGCCTTCTCTACCTACTCCTCCGGCCACGAAGGTTCGGACACCGCACGACCCGGATCGCCACCTTCGACTCGAGGTACCGTGAAGATAGTTGAAGGCTCAACAGAACCGAGCCGGCGCCACGTGGCCGGCACCGAAGGCCGCAGGGAGAAGTCATGGGCATCCACCGCCTCAACCACGTTGTCCTCTATGTACGCGACGTCGCACGCACGGCCGCCTTCTACACCGACATCCTCGACTTCCAGACCGTGGTGTCGGTACCGGGCCAGGCCGCTTTCCTGCGCGCGCCGGACTCCACCAACGACCACGACATCGGCATGTTCCAGATCGGCGCAGCCGCCGGCGCCTCACAGGCGGGGCGTTCGACCGTCGGCATGTACCACATCGCGTGGGAGGTCGGCACCCTCACCGAGCTTGAGACGACCGCGCGCCGGCTCACCGAGGCCGGGGCTCTGGTCGGCGCGTCCGACCACGGCACGACCAAGAGCCTGTACGCACACGACCCGGACGGTCTGGAGTTCGAGGTCGTCTGGCTGATCCCCGCACACCTGCTCGACGACGCCGCGCTCGCGGCCAAAACCAGCATCCGGCCGCTTGACATCGCCAAGGAGAAGGCGCGCTACGGTGCGGACACCCGCGGCGGCCTGGGTGTCTCCATCCCCATCGGGGTCACCGTCTGACTATCACTCCATGGGCGGGTTCAAACGGTCGTAGCGACGCTCCGATAGTACGATCTCGGTAACGTCGACAGACTGGACGTCGCGCACTGCCGGTTCTACTCCGACGTCTTCGGCTTCGAGGTAGCGATGTATCCGGCCAAGGCCGCCGTTGCCTCACGGGGCGTTCGGCCATGGACAGTCACTCCGGGCGTCACTCCGGGCGTCACGCCGCTCAGGTGATCTCGATTTCAAACTCCGAGGGCATCTCCACGGCCTGCTGGGGGACCATCGGCTCGGCCACCGACTCCAGCGGGCGGGTCTGCAGCCGCCGAGACTCCAGCAGATGCGCGCTCACCCATTCGACGGTCTCCCGGATGAACACCGTGCGGTTGGCGAGGCCCATGATCTCGTGGCCCTCACCCTCGAAGAGCAGGTACCGGCAGTCGACTCCCCGCGCCGTCGCCGCGGCGACGGTCTGCTCGGCCTCGAACACCGGGACGTTGGTGTCGTTTCCACCGTGGACGACCAGCAGGGGCGCGGCCAGGCGATCCATCCGGTGCAGCGGCGACAGGTCCCGCAACAGGGCGGCGTCGTGCACGGGGTCGCCGTACTTGGTCAGCGCGGGACCGGCGATCCACGGTTCGGTGTGGGCGAAGAACGTGGCGAAGTCCACCATCCCGCAGATGTCGACCCCCACGCTGAACAGCTCGGGGTAGGTGACCA
Organism: Protofrankia sp. Cas3; assembly: GCF_963555955.1. Lineage (NCBI taxonomy): Bacteria > Bacillati > Actinomycetota > Actinomycetes > Frankiales > Frankiaceae > Protofrankia > Protofrankia sp. Cas3. The sequence continues at coordinate 74,267 of NZ_CAUVXP010000003.1, read as the reverse complement.
GCGCGGCGAGGGTCAGGTAACCCCCGTAGGAGCGCCCGGCGACGCCGACCCGCCCCCCGTCGGCAAGACCCGCGTCAACCAGATACCGCACGCACGAGGCGACGTCGGCGATCCCGTCGAAACGGCGGGCGTGGTCGTCGGCGCCCGCGAACGACCGACCGTAGCCCGCCGAACCTCGCACGTTCGGGGCGAACACGGCGATACCGCGGGTGACCAGAGCCTGGAACAGCGGTGCGAAAGTGGGACGTTCCTGTGCTTCGGGCCCACCGTGGAAGAACAGCAGGGTCGGGCACGGGCCGGGCTCTCCGGGCGGCCGGTACAGCCAACCGGAGAGCATCAGCCCGTCATGTGCGCGCAGCCGGTGCAGCACCGGACGGACAAGGCGGGTCCGCGGACGCGGCGCGGGCAGCACCGCCTCGGTACCCCTCCCGCCGTCGGGGTCGGCATCGGTGTTCGCCTCCAGATCTGCGACGGAAGCGAGCGCTGGTGCCGGGAAGGCGGTCGGAGCATCGGAGACCAGACATCGGTAACCGGCCGACGCCGACACGAAGTCATAGGTCCACAGCTCACCTGGGACGGTCGAGCCGACCAGGGCCAGGAGCAGCCCGCGGCCACCATCGCGGACGAGCAGGCTGCCCGCGACGTCGCGCGGCAGCGGTGGGAGCTCCAGGCGGTCGCCCGAACCGAGGTCGACCAGGTCGAGAACCGTCCGCCCGTCCACGTTCCATGCCAGCACCGCGGCGGGCGCTCCCCCGCCGATGCCGGGCGCGACACCAGCCGGCATGAGGCCCGCAAGCCCCCCCGGAATGCCGGCTGGAAGCAGTGCGAACCGTTCCAGGTCGGCGTCATCGCGGGCAGCCACAACCTCGGCGGCCAGGCGCGTGCCGTCGTCCCCGAGGGTCACCGCGACCAGCGCGGCACGCTCCCGGCCGGCGTCCGAGAGCAGGTAAAGGATCGTCCCGGCCGCGGCCGCGCCCGGCGGGCCGAAGCGGCCGAGCCCGACCATGCCGACTCCCGCAAGCAGCGGTTGGACGCGTCCGGTGCCGCAGTCGACGAGGATGAGCCGGCGAGCCCCCCGCGGACCATCCCGCAGCAGCAGCCGGTACCCGGCCACGGCGTCGCCGTCGATGTCACAGATGGCCAGCGCCTGGCCTACCGCCAGGTGCTCACGCCGCCCGGTTGCGGGGTCGACGAGCAGGGCGTGGGTCAAACCTGACCGGACCGACTCGCAGATCGCAAGCGCGCCACCATCCGGGGTCCAGCGGCCGAGCCCGGCGGCGCTCGCCGCGCCCGCCTCCGAGCCGGTGGACGAGTGGAGGCTGGCGGCGGGATGCCAACCGCCGGCGAGGCGCCGCAGGCCGCTGCCGTCAGGGCGGACGACCCGAACCTCGGTGTGCTCGCCGCCTCCGGGCGCCACCACGCATGCCATCCACGCGCCATCGGGTGACCAGGCCACCGAGCGGACCTGACCGGGGCCGGTATCCAGGACCCGCCCGGCGCCGGTGGCGTCACGCACCCACAGCCGCGGGCTGCCGTCACGGTCACTGACATAGGCGACCGCACCCGCGGGTCCCAGACTCGGGGACGAACAGCTCGCCGCCGCCACCCAGTCATCCACCAGATCACCAGGGCCAGGGCCAGGACCAAGACCAAGACCAAGACCAAGACCAGGACTGACCATGCCGACATGCCGTGGCTCGGCCGGGAACTGCTCAAGCATCATGCCACCCCCTGGGTCGCCAGCCACATCTCCAGCAGAGCCGCCTGCCACAACGCGTTCGCGCCGAGAGTGGTCCGGTTGTCGTTCGGCGCGGCCAACATCGCCTCGACCCATTCGGTTCGGAACAGGCCGCGGGCCTTGGCGACCGGATCGGTGAGCGACTCGCGCACCCGGTCCAGGTAGGAGCCGGACAGATGCCGGATCGCCGGGACCGGGAAATAGCCCTTGGGCCGGTCGATGACCGCAGCCGGCATGATCGGGCGGCCGATGGCCTTGAGCACTCCCTTGCCGCCCGACGCGAGCTTCAGCTCGGGCGGACAGGCCGCCGCGAGCTCGACGAGCTCGTGATCGAGGAACGGGGTGCGCGCCTCCAGACCGGCAGCCATGGTCATATTGTCAACCCGCTTGACGGGATCTTCCACCAGCATGACCGTGGAGTCGATGCGCAGCGCCGCGTCCAGCGCGCTGGACGCACCGGGCTCGGCGAAGTGCGAGGCGACGAACGCCGCGCTGACGTCGGTGTCAAGGAGATAGTCCGGCTCGACCATGGCTTCGATCGCGCTGTGCGACCGGTCCGCGAACACCCGTAGGTAGTCCTCGACCGCCTCATCGCGTCCGACGCGGGCCAGTGGCGGGTACCAGGAGTAGCCGGCGAACACCTCGTCCGCGCCCTGCCCGGACTGCACGACCTTCAGGTGGCAGGCGACCTCCTGCGACAGCAGGTGGAAGGCGACGCAGTCGTGGCTGACCATCGGCTCGCTCATCGCCTCGACGGTCGCCTCGATCGCGGGCAGCAGCCGGTCACCGGCGACCCGAATCTGGTGATGGTCGGTGCCGAAGTGGTTTGCGATGACGTCGGAGTACGCGAACTCGTCACCGGACTCGCCGCCGGCCGCCTCGAAGCCGACGCTGAAGGTCGCGAGGTCGTGCTGCCCGGCCTCGGCCAGCAGGGCCACGATGAGGCTGGAGTCAAGCCCTCCGGACAGCAGCACGCCGACCCCGACGTCGGCAACCATGCGCCGGCGCACCGCGGTGCGCAGCCGTTCGCCGATCGCGTCCCGCCAGTCCGACGCCGACCAGCCCTCATACGCCGGGTCGCGGGCGAAACCCGGCTGCCAGTAGCGCTCGTCGGTGGTCGAACCGTCCGCTTCGATGATCCGAACCGTGGCCGCCGGCAGTTTGCGCACGGCTGCGAGGATCGTGCGCGGCGCCGGCACGACCGAATGGAATGACAGATAGTGGTGCAGCGCAACCCGATCGATGTCGCCGCTTATCCCGCCGCCGGCGAGCAGCGCGGGCAACGTCGAGGCAAAACGGACGCGCGTCGCGTCCGCCGTGACGTACAGCGGCTTGATGCCCAAACGGTCACGGCCGAGGACGACGCGGCCGGTGTCACGCTCATGGATGGCGAAGGCGAACATCCCGGCGAAGTGGTCTACACACCGGCTGCCCCACCGATGGTATGCCTTACCGATCACCTCAGTGTCCGATGCCGAGAAGAAACGGTAGCCCGCAGTGATGAGCTCGTCACGCAGTTCGCGGTAGTTGTAGATGCAGCCGTTGAAGACCGTCGTGAGGCCGAGCTCGCTGTCGACCATCGGCTGCGCACCGCGCTCCGAGAGATCGATGATCTTCAGGCGACGGTGACCGAACGCGACCGGTCCAGACGCCCACACGCCGCTGCCGTCCGGGCCGCGCGGTCGCATCCGGTCGGCCATCCTGACCACCGCGTCCACATCGGCCGCAGCGCCGTCAAACCGCAGCTCCCCGCTCAGACCGCACATGTTCGCTCCCTGTCGGTCGCTTCATCGGCTTCCTCGACGGCGTGGCTACCACCATCTGTGCCCGGCGTTTCCAGCAGATGACGCCACCGTTGCGAGCAGGAAGGCCCTAGCGCGGTAGCCAGGTGTCCTTGGAACCACCGCCGCGGGACGAGTTGACGATCAGACTGCCGACCGGTGCGACCCGGGTCAGCGCCGCCGGTATGACCACCGCCTCCGCGCCCAGGTAGACGAAGGCGCGCAGGTCGACCGAGCACGGCTGGAAACGACCGCCGTGCCAGGTTGGATGGGTCGACAGCCGCACCAGCTCCTGGCCGATCCAGCGGCGCGGCTCAGCCAGGATGCGTCGGCGGGCGGTCGCGAGCTCAGCGGCATCCGCCCGCGGACCGATCAGTACGCCGTCCCCGCCGTACCCGTCAGCCGGCTTGATCACCAACTCGTCCAGATGATCGAGGACGTACGCGCACTGCTCGGGATCGCCGCAGACGTAGGTCGTGACATCGTCGAGTACGGGTTGTTCGCCCAGGTAGTACTTGATCAGAAGTGGTACATAGGCGTAGAGCACCTTGTCGTCGGCGACACCGTTACCAGGCGCGTTCGCCAGGCTGAGCGTTCCCGCCTGAACCGCTCTGATCAGGGCCGGCCCGAGCGGCAGGCCGTCGGCGGCCACGGCGGTGGCCAGCTCGTCCTCGTCAAAACGCCGGTACAGGACGTCGACCCGCCGAGGTCGACCCCGGTCGAGACGGTGGACCACGCTGCCTGCCGGGCCGTCCTCGACGACGAGGTCGCCCGGTTCGACGAGCGCCACCCCCATCTCCTCTGCCAACAGGGCGTGCTCGAAGTGGGCCGAGTTGTCCGACCCGTCGGTGAGCACTGCGATCGTCGGCTCCCCCGTCGCCCGGGTGGGAGCGGCCGCGACGAGGGCCTCGTGCAGGAGCGCGGGTACACCGTCGAGCCCGGCAATCCCGCCGGGCGGGACCAGATCGGGCAGCACCGAGCAGGTCAGCCGCCGCCCTTCGATGGCATAGGCGACTCCGGAGGGAACCCGCAGGTTGTCCTCAAGAACGAACCAGTTCCCGTCGGCGTCGCGCACCAGGTCGATGCCGGTGACGCTGGCCCGCACGGCATCCGCGGGCACCGCGAACCCGGCGGCCCGCATACCGGGCGCGTCACGCACCGTCCAGGCCGGGACCACACCGTCGCCGACGGCCGCCTGCTCGCCATAGGCGTCGTGCAGGAAGGCCTCGAGTGCCCTGACGCGCTGCGCCAGACCCGTCCGCAGCCGCGACCAGTCCGCGGCCTCGACGATTCGTGGCACCAGATCGAAGGGAAACGGCCGCGCAGCGTCCTCGCCGGTCACCCGGAACACCACCCCGCGCAGGACCTGCTCGACGCCTCGCGCCTCGGCGCGTTCGGTCAGCACCGCCGGCCCGAGACGGTCCAGGGTCCGCATCACGGTCCGGTACGGGGCACGGACCGCACCATCGGAGTCGACCACCTCGTCGAAGCCGTCGGGGCGGTACCCGTGAAGCAGGCTCGCCTCGCCCGCGGGGGTGGACCGTGGCGTACCGGCGAGCGTGCTCGCGGGTACCGACGCAGACGCAGACCCAGCCGCAGCCGCAGCCGCGGACACCGGCGCCGGCGCCGGCGGGGCAAGCGGAGCGTCACGCGTTTCGGCCAGGATGAGGTCCGCGACGTCGGCCAACCGCTCGCGCCGGGCGAAGGCCCGCCGCTGCCGGGCCGCGGCGCCGCCACGTCCGATCGCCTGCTGGGCGAGATCGGTCACCAACTCCCAGTCACCAGCGTGCTCCAGCTCGGCTCGGACCTCGTCCATCAGTCGGCGCAGCAGGTCGTGCGCCGGTACCGGACCCGCACCGGCCACATCGACGAGGTCGCCCTCGATCCCGGAGCGAGCCGCCCGCCAGGTGGCCGCCCGCAGCAGTTCGGTCCGTGGCGGCGGTGCCGGCGCACCGATCCCGATCGCGAGCGTGGCCCGCCGGACGAGCGCGCGGAACAGGCCGGCGATGAGGATGACGTTGTCGACGTCCGGACATGCGTCGCAGATGCGCAGTTCGACCGTGGGTAGGTGCGCCGATGGACGGACGTCGAAGTAGACCATGCCCGGATCGCTGATCACCCCGGATTTGATCAGATCCGCGACCAGTTGATCGTATTCGGCCGCGGTGCTGAACGAACCGGCAACGCCAGCGGTCGGCCATCGTTGCCAGACCAAGGTCCGGACGCTCTCGTAGCCGCTGTCCACACCCTTCCAGTAGGGGGAACTCGCCGACAGCGCCAGCAACATCGGCAGCCACGGCGCGACCCACGCGACCACCGCCATCGCGAGGTCGCGGTCCGCGACGTCCACGTGCACCTGGGCACCGCAGATCAACTGTTCCCGGGCCAGCAGCTGATACTCGGCGAGCATCTGTTCATACCGCGGGTCGCGGCTGATCCCCAGCACGTCCGGATCGACCAGCGGAACAGTTCCCGCGGCCGCGGGACCGAGGCCGAGCGGTTCAGCGACTGCCGCGAGTTCACGCCGCAGGTCCACCAGGTCGGTACGCAGGTCGAGAAGATCGGTACAGGGACGGCTGTTGGTTTCCACCACGGACTTCAACAGCTCTGCGGCGAAGCGGTCGGCTGGAAGGCGGTCAAGGATCGCGCCGGCCCGCGGTACGAGTTGGCGGGACGCGAGATCGAGGATGTGAAACTCCTCCTCGACGCCGACAGTCGCGATTCGGTCGTCGCTCATGGATGACGACGCTACGGCCATTCGGCTACAGAAGCACGTCTCGGCCTGTCCGATCGTTGATACCGGGCAGACTTTCGGATGTGTCCACACAGGTTGGCTGCCTGTAACGGTTTCCCCGCACAACCAGGACCCTCGATACGACCGCTGAACCCGCGCCGGCACGCACGAATGTCAACGGGAACGTCGCGAACCGGCGGGAGACCGGGGAGCCAGGGCCGGTCCGAAACGGTGCGAGGAGAGGTGTCCGCATGGTCGCCATCAGTATACAACTATGACAATCAACGGCAAAATTTCGCCGTTTCGCGGCCATCTAACCACCCCTCGTACACACCGCCCCCTTGTGATGTCACAATGCAACCTCGCCGGCACTTCTGGTGACATCGCCAGCGCCGGCAACATGATCTTCCGAATGAAGGGTGCTGACGTGCGACCACGGGAGCTTGCCCCGTCCGCCTGCAGCTGGATGTCTCTGGGGGGCCGACCGTCATGGCGTTACTGAACGCAACCGAGATCGCGACGACCGGACCGGTCGGCATCTCCGCGCCGGCAAAGCCGGCAGAGGCCGCCGGCACGGGCGGAGCGGTGATCGGCGAGGGCCGCATCGGCAGGCAGGTACGCGTCCCCAAGACCGCCGAGCTGGTCGCGGCGCACCTGCGGCGCCAGATAGTGCGGGGTGAACTGGTCGAAGGCGATGCTCTTCCCCCGGAAGCCGTGTTGATGGAGCAGTTCGGTGTCTCGCGCCCTACGCTGCGCGAGGCGTTCCGGGTCCTGGAGTCCGAAGCGCTGATCAGCGTGCGCCGGGGCGCCCATGGCGGGGCCCGCGTCCATACACCCAACGGTGACGTGGCCGCCCGCTACGCGGCGCTGGTCCTGGAACACCGCGGCACGACCCTCGCTGACATCCATCAGGCCAGGGCTCTCATCGAGCCGCCCTGTATCCGCCAGATCGCCGAGCGCCACACAGATGACGATCTCACCGAGCTCCGGGCGGCCCTCACTGCGGTCGAGGCCGCCGACGACAACCACAGCCAGCTACAGGCCGCGGACACCGACTTCCGCGGCCTGCTGATCGAGCTCGCCGGCAACCAGACCCTGCTCGTGCTTGCCGGCATGCTGCGCCATATCGTCAGCCTCGCGCAGGGCAGCGGATCGGTCCCCGACAACACGCCGGCCACGCCGGCCACGCCTGGTGCGCCTGGTGCGCCTGGAGGAGCAGGTCCGGCCGGTGCGGCCAACCACCGCCCACACCGGGAGTTGGTGGCCCTGATCGAAGCCGGCCAAGCAGCCGCCGCCGAGGACCTGTGGCGGCGTCACCTCCTGGCGACAAACCCCTTCGCCGGACACGACCAGGCCACAGTCCTCGACCTGTTGGGGGGAGTTCCCACGTCAGGTAGGTAACGTCGATCAGGTGACCCGCGCCGAGACTGACTCCCTGGCCGAGGTCCTCACCCTCGACCGCATCGAAACCAACATCTTCCGCGGCTGGTCCTGGCACACCGCGCCGACCAGGGTATTCGGCGGCCATGTGGCGGCACAGGCACTGATCGCCGCTGGTCGGACCGTCGCCGCCGATCGTCCGGTGCACTCGCTGCACGCCTATTTCCTGCTACCGGGTGATCCAACGGCGCCGATCATCTATGAGGTCGACCCAATTCGTGACGGGCGGTCCTTCACGACCCGGCGTGTGGTCGCCATCCAGCACGGCAAGGCCATCTTCAACATGTCCGCGTCTTTCCATCATACGGTGGATGGCTTCGAGCACCAGTCGGCGATGCCCCCGACGCCGCTGCCCGATGACACCGCCACACCACCCGAGGAGATCTTCGCCGACAACGGGGGGGTCGAGCCGTTCTTCCTGCGCTATCTGGATGTCCTGCCGATCGCGACGAGCGCCCAGGACGGCTCCATAGAGCCGCCCGTCATCTCCTACCTCGGGGATCCCCGTGCTCCCCACCAGCGGCGGTGGTTCCGTGCCCGGGGGGTGCTACCCGACGACCCGCTCTACCACGCCTGTGCGGTCGCATACGCCTCGGACCTCCACCTGATCACGACAACCGTGCTTCCGCATCGGACGCCGGCGGGGCCGAGAATTTCATTGGCGAGCCTGGACCACGCGATGTGGTTCCATCGACCGTTCCGCGCGGATGAATGGCTCCTCTACATCCAGGACAGTCCGTCGGCGTCCGGGGAACGTGGCTTCGCTCGCGGTGAGATCTACACAACCGACGGCCGGCTCGTCGTCTCCGTTGCACAGGAGGGCCTGATGCGGCTGGCTCGCTGAGGCCGGCGCTGACCGACTGCTCCAACTTTCCGTTTTTTACCTTTTTTCAACGGCTCCGACAACAGGACGCGCGCGGCTCGCGACGTCCCGCGGTCGGAGCCGTTCGGCGTCTGCGACATGCTCTCACGCCGCCACCGACCGACGTCGACCGTGTCGACGACCCGTCGAACTTTCCGGGCGAGGCGTCATCAGGGCGTCAAAGCCGCTGGTCCCCGACTTCCGCCGGGTCGATACTCGGTTTCCTTGAGGTCTCCGGGACCCCTGCCACGCTGGAAGGATCTGCCGTGCGTGACCTGATGTTCGTCGTCCTCACCGTCGCGATATTCGCCGTGCTGGGGCTGGTCGTACGAGGGGTGGAGAAACTGTGACCGCTGAGAACCTGACCGGTTTGATCCTGGCGGTCGCGCTCACGATCTTCCTTGTCATCGCCCTTTTGTTTCCAGAGAAGTTCTAACCTGACCAACGGCGACGCACCGCGGGTCCATCATGGATCTCCCCGGTGCCGCCGGCGGCCGCAAGGGGTTGCGCAATGAACACCACGACGGCGGGGATTATCTTCGTCGCCACCCTCGCCATCGCGCTGGGTCTGACCTACCGGCCGTTTGGCGACTATATGGCCCGAGTTTATACGACCGGGCATCATCTGTGGGCCGAAAAAGTGATCTATCGGGTGGTCGGCGTCGATCCAGACGCCGAGCAGCGATGGAGCACCTATCTGCGCAGCGTGCTCGCCTTCTCCTTTGTTTCCGTGCTGTTCCTGTACGCGTTTCTTCGGCTACAGGGCCAGCTGCTGCTCAGCCTCGGTTTCGCCGGGATGGAACAGGGGCAGGCATTCAACACGGCAACCAGCTTCGTCACGAACACCAACTGGCAGTCGTACTCGGGTGAGTCGACGCTCGGTTATCTCGTACAGATGTCCGGGCTCGCGGTACAGAACTTCACCAGCGCGGCGGTCGGCATCGCGGTGGCGATCGCGCTGGTCCGCGGCTTCGCCCGCAGCCGTACCGACCAGCTCGGCAACTTCTGGGTGGACCTCATCCGCACCGTCGTCCGCATCCTGCTCCCGATCTGTGTGATCGGCGCGGTCGTACTGATCGCGGGTGGGGTCGTCCAGAACTTCCACCACGTCCAGACGGTCACGACCATCGCCGGTGGTAACCAGTCGGTGACCGGAGGACCGGTCGCGAGCCAGGAAATCATCAAGGAGTTCGGGACGAACGGTGGCGGCTTCTACAACGCCAACTCCGCGCACCCCTTCGAGAACCCGACGAACTGGACCAACTGGCTGCAGATCTACCTCCTGCTGTCGATCGGTTTCTCGCTGCCGCGGACCTTCGGGAAGATGGTCGGTGACACCCGTCAGGGCCTGGCGATCGTCTCCGTCATGGTCGTGCTCGCACTGGCCAGCATGTTCCTGGTGAACGGTCTGCAGATGGCCCATCACGGCACGGTCCCCACCGCTGTGGGCGCGTCGGTCGAAGGCACCGAGACACGTTTCGGCATACCCGACTCGGCAACCTTCGCATCCGCGACGACGCTGACCTCGACCGGCGCGGTGAATTCCTTTCATGACTCCTACACGAGCCTCGGCGGCGCGGTCCTGTTGCTGAACATGATGCTCGGGGAGATCGCTCCGGGCGGTACCGGATCGGGCCTGTACGGCATCCTCATTCTCGCCGTACTCGCCGTGTTCATCGGTGGCCTGATGATCGGGCGAACGCCGGAGTACCTCGGCAAGAAAATCTCCGGCCGGGAGGTGAAGTTCGCCTCCCTCTACATTCTGACCACACCGACGTTCGTCCTGGTGGTCACGGCACTGGCGATGGCCCTGCCCGGCGAGCGGGCCACTATGCTGAACTCCGGCTCCCACGGATTGTCCGAGGTACTGTACGCGGCGACGTCCGCGGGGAACAACAACGGGTCCGCATTCGCGGGCATCTCGGTGAACACGACGTGGTGGAACACGACGCTGGGTATATCCATGCTCGCCGCGCGCTTCCTGCCGATGGTGTTCGCGCTCGGGCTGGCGGGCAGTCTGGCCCGGCAGAAACCCGTTCCCGCGTCGGCCGGCACGCTGCCCACCCACCGGCCGTTGTTCGTCGGCCTGGTGACGGGCGTGGCAATCATCGTCGTCGCGCTGACCTACTTCCCGGCTATTGCGCTCGGACCGTTGGCGGAAGGTCTCCACTAGGCCAAAGGCCGCGCGAGAATGGTTCTTCCGCGCGGCCGGAGGCCCAAAAAATAAATACAGCCAAAGGCCGCACGAGAATGGTTCTTTCGCGCGGCCGGAGGCCCAAAAAGAGGAATACGGATGTCCACGACCACTGTGAACAGAAACTCCGCGGATCCGGCGCAGGATCCGGACACCACCCGATCGGCCCGGCGGGTCCAGGGTGGCCTGCTCGACCCCAGGATGCTCTGGCGCTCTGCTCCGGACGCCATCAGAAAGCTGAACCCGACCACCCTGTGGCGTAACCCGGTCATGTTCATCGTCGAGATCGGCGCCGTGTTCACCACGGTGCTGGCGATCCGCGACCCCAGCACGTTCGCCTGGCTGATCGTCATCTGGTTGTGGCTGACCGGACTGTTCGCGAACCTGGCCGAAGCGGTTGCCGAAGGCCGAGGAAAGGCGCAGGCCGACGCGCTGCGCAAGGCGAAGACGGACACCGTTGCCCGCCGACTGATCGACTGGAAGCCCGGCACGGACCTCGGCACGGCACGGATCGAGCGGGTACCCGCGCCGAGCCTGCTCAAGGGCGATCGGGTGGTGGTCGAAGCAGGCGAGTTCATCCCCGGTGACGGTGACGTCATCGACGGCATCGCGAGCGTCGACGAGTCCGCCATCACCGGCGAGTCCGCGCCGGTGATCCGCGAGTCAGGTGGCGACCGGTCCGCGGTGACCGGTGGTACCCGGGTGCTGTCCGACCAGATCATCATAGAGATCACCCAGCGGCCCGGCGAGAGTTTCATCGACCGGATGATCTCTCTCGTGGAGGGGGCGAACCGGCAGAAGACGCCGAACGAGATCGCGCTCAACATCCTGCTGGCGTCTTTGACCATCATCTTCCTGCTCGCGGTCGCGACCCTACAGCCGTTGGCTATCTTCTCGAAGGCTCAGCAGCCGGGTATCCCCGACAGCGCCGCCCTGAACGCCAACGGCGTCACCGGGATCGTGCTGGTGTCGCTGGTGGTCTGTCTGATCCCGACGACGATCGGCGCTCTGCTCTCGGCGATCGGCATCGCGGGCATGGACAGGCTGGTGCAACGCAACGTGCTCGCCATGAGTGGTCGCGCCGTCGAGGCGGCCGGCGACGTCAACACGCTGCTACTGGACAAGACCGGGACAATCACTTTGGGCAACCGTGAGGCGCGCGCCTTCATCCCGGTCGGGGACGTGGACGAGCAGGTGCTCGCCGATGCCGCGCAGCTTTCCTCACTCGCCGACGAGACCCCCGAGGGCCGCTCCATCGTGGTCTTCGCCAAGAGCACCTACGGTCTGCGCGAGCGCACCCCGGGCGAGCTGTCCACCGCCACGTTCGTGCCGTTCACCGCGCAGACCAGGATGTCCGGTGTCAACCTCACCAGCGGCGGACCGGATGCCGGCGGTGGGCGCCAGATCCGCAAGGGCGCGGCAACGGCGGTGCTGACGTGGGTCCGCAACCATGGTGGGCCGGTACCCGACGGCACGGGCGAGGTTGTCGACGGCATCGCCGCGTCCGGCGGGACGCCGCTGGTTGTCGGTGAGGTGACCGACAGCTCGGCCGGGGACGCCGGCTCCGGCCCGACGGCGCGGGTCCTCGGCGTGATCCAGCTCAAGGACGTCGTCAAGTCCGGCATGCGGGAACGCTTCGACGAGATGCGCAGCATGGGTATCCGCACCGTCATGATCACTGGTGACAACCCGCTGACCGCGAAGGCGATCGCCGACGAGGCGGGTGTGGATGACTTCCTGGCCGAAGCGACCCCCGAAGACAAGCTCGCCCTGATCAAACGGGAGCAGGAGGGCGGCAAGCTCGTCGCGATGACCGGGGACGGAACCAACGACGCCCCCGCCCTCGCCCAGGCCGACGTCGGCGTTGCCATGAACACCGGCACGTCCGCGGCCAAGGAAGCCGGGAACATGGTCGATCTCGACAGCAACCCGACGAAGCTCATCGAGATCGTCGAGATCGGCAAGCAGCTGCTCATCACCCGTGGAGCACTCACCACCTTCTCGATCGCCAACGACGTCGCCAAGTACTTCGCGATCATCCCGGCGATGTTCGCGGCGGTGTACCCGGGGCTGGACAAACTGAACATCATGCGACTGCACAGCCCGCAGTCCGCGATCCTGTCCGCGGTCATCTTCAACGCACTGATCATCATTGCGCTAATCCCGCTGGCCCTGCGTGGTGTGCGTTACACGCCGGGCAACGCGGCGACGATGCTGCGCCGCAACCTCTACATCTACGGACTGGGCGGCCTGGTCATCCCGTTCCTCGGGATCAAGCTGATCGACCTGGTCATCCAGTTCATCCCCGGAATTCGGTGATCACAGTGGTCTCGTCACGCATGCCCGGCTCGCTCCGACACCTGTTCGCCGCCGTGCGCGTACTCCTGGTACTCACGGTGATCACCGGCATCGCCTATCCACTGGCGATCACCGCAATCGCCCAGCTACCCGGCCTCAAGCACCGGGCGGACGGCTCGATGATCAAAGCTGCGGACGGCCACGTCGTCGGTTCGTCGCTGATCGGCCAGTTGTTCACCGACTCGAACGGCAACCCGATCCCGACGTACTTCCAGTCCCGTCCGTCCGCGGCGGGCGAGGGCTACGACCCCACCGCGACCTCCGCGTCCAACCTCGGTCCGGAAAGCGTCGCCGACACCCTCGACGACCCGGCTACCAAGGACGACGAGAGCAAACAGAGCCTGCTCACCCAGGTGTGCAGCCGCAGCAAGGCCGTCGGTGACCTCGAAGGCGTCGACGGCCGGCGTCCCTACTGCACGGCCGGAGGCGTCGGCGCGGTCCTGTCGGTGTTCTACCGTGACCCCGGTTATGCGGGGCCGATCACCAAGGTCGTCAGCGTGAACGAGCAGTGTCCGGCCGGGCCGTTCCTCGCCAGCTACGAAGGGATTGCGGTCCAATGCGCGACGTACGGTGACGACTATGCCGCGGGAAAGCAGGTTCTCGTGCCCGGCCCGGGCAAGGCGGCGGGCAACCCGGTGCCGCCCGATGCCGTGACAGCCTCCGGTAGCGGTCTGGACCCGGGCATCTCCCCCGCCTACGCCGACCTGCAGGTGGCCAGGGTCGCCAAGGCCCGCGGGCTCGACCCGACAGTCGTCCGCAGGCTCGTCGACGACCATGTCACCCACCGGGCGCTCGGCTTCCTCGGCGAGCCGACCGTCAACGTCGTCGAGCTCAACCTCGCCCTGGACAAACTGCGTACGAGCTGACCGCAGGGATGGCTGGGTCACGAAACCCGGGCCGGGGACGGCTACGGGTCTACCTTGGAGCGGCCCCCGGGGTCGGGAAAACGTACGCGATGCTGGACGAGGCCCACCGCCGGGCCGCGCGGGGAACCGACGTGGTGGTGGGCCTCGTCGAGACCCACGGGCGGGTCCACACCGCGAACCTGCTGGGCGGTCTGGAGATCGTCCAGCCGCGGGCGGTGGCGTACCGGGACCGGACCTTCCCGGAGCTGGATCTCGACGCCCTGCTCGCCAGGCGCCCGCAGGTCGCGCTCGTCGACGAGCTCGCCCACACCAACATCCCCGGCAGCCGTCACGAGAAGCGCTGGCAGGACGTCGAGGAGCTGCTCGACGCCGGCATCGACGTGCTGTCCACCGTCAACGTCCAGCATCTGGAGTCGCTCAACGACGTCGTCGAGGCGATCACCGGGGTGGCCCAACGGGAAACCGTCCCCGACGAGGTCGTGCGCCGCGCCGACCAGGTCGAGCTCGTCGACATGGCGCCGGAGGCGCTGCGCCGCCGGATGGCGCACGGCAACGTCTACGACCCAGGGAAAATCGACGCCGCACTCGGGAACTACTTCCGGATCGGCAACCTCACGGCGCTGCGCGAACTGGCGCTGCTGTGGATGGCCGGCAAGGTCGACGAACAGCTCGACACCTACCGTGCCGAGCACGGCATCTCCCGCCGGTGGGAAACCCGCGAACGGGTCGTCGTCGCTCTCACCGGCGGATCCGAAGGCGAAACCCTCATCCGGCGCGGCGCCCGCATCGCCACGCGCGCCGGCGGCGAACTGCTCGCTGTCCACGTCACCCGCAGCGACGGTCTGATCAGCGCATCCGCGCAGACACTGCAACAGCAACGCGAGTTGGTCGAAAGCCTCGGCGGCAGCTACCACCAGGTCATCGGGCACAGCATCGCGGCAACCCTGCTGGCGTTCGCCCGCGGCGAGAATGCGAGCCAGCTTGTGCTCGGCGCGAGCCGGCGCAGCTGGCTTGGCACCGTTCTCGGCGGCCGGGGGGTGGCGGCCGAGGTCATCCGCAGCTCCGGGAAGATCGACGTCCACATGATCCCACACGACCGGGCGGGCAGAACCTACTACGGGCTACCGGAGCTCACCGGTGGACTCACCCCCCGACGCCGGATCATCGGGGCGGCCCTCGCCGCGGTCGGCCTGCCCGCTCTCACCGTGGCGCTCACCCGGCTGCGGGGCGACGTCGACCTGGCCGGTGACCTGCTGCTCTACCTCACCATGATCGTCAATGTCGCGGTTGTCGGAGGCCTGTACCCGGCGCTGTTCGCAGCGGTCGGTGCGAGTCTGCTCGCCGACTGGTTCTTCACAGATCCGCCGCACACGCTCTATATGCGCAACACGGAGAACATCCTCGCGCTTGGCGTGTTCGTGGTGGTCGCCACCGCCGTGAGCGTCATTGTCGACATCGCCGCCCGCCGCACCCGGGACGCGGCACGGGCCCGCGCCGAGGCGGACACACTGTCCACCCTGTCCGGTAGCCTCGTCGCGGGGCAGGACGCCGTGGCCGCGGTGCTCGACCGGGTCCGCGAGACGTTCGGGATGACATCGGCCACGCTGCTCGAACGGCAGGACACCGGGCTCTCCCGGGCGGGCGACACCTGGGTGGTGGTCGGTGTCAGCGGCCCCGACCCGTGCCCGACACCGCAGGCTGCCGACACCGAGATACCCATCCGCGCGGATCTGCACCTGGCGTTGCGCGGCCGGGTCGTGGCGGGATCGGACCGCAGTGTGCTGACCGCGTTCGCCGCCCAAGCCGCCGTCGCGTTGGACCGCCACCGGCTCGCCGCCCAGGCTGCCGACGCCGCTGACCTGGCCGAAACCGACCGCACCCGCACCGCCCTGCTGGGCGCGGTCAGCCACGACCTGCGCAGTCCCCTGGCATCGGCGAAGGCCGCGGTGTCCAGCCTGCGGGCCTCCGACGTCTTCTGGACCCGCCAGGAACAGACCGATCTGCTCGCCACCGCCGACGAAAGCCTCGACCGGCTGACCCGACTGGTCGAAAACCTCCTGGACATGAGCCGTCTGCAGGCCGGCGCGCTGGCGGTGTCCAGGCAGCGGGTCGGGCTCGACGAGATCGTCCCGCGCGCACTCGACGAGCTCGGCCCGAGCGGGCACAGCATCGAAGTCGATCTACCTGAGACGCTCCCCGAAGTCAACGCCGACCCACCCCTGCTCGAACGGGTCATCGCCAACCTGGTGGCCAACGCCGTCCGCCACTCCCCGGCTGGCCAGCCACCCCTGATCACCGCCAGCGCCCTCGGTGACCGGGTCGAACTACGCGTCATCGACCGGGGCCGCGGCATCCCCGAAGCCGACCACGAACGCGTCTTCGCCCCGTTCCAGCGCCTGGGCGACCGGGACAACACCACCGGCGTCGGGCTCGGCCTCGCCCTGTCGCGCGGGCTCACCGAAGCGATGGACGGGCAGCTCACGCCCGAGGAAACCCCTGGGGGAGGACTTACCATGGTGCTGTCACTGCCCGCCGCGCCGCCCTACACCGCACTGTCGGATAGTTCGGATAGTTCGGATAGTTCGGACAATGAGGTATGACGCGCATCCTGATCGTCGACGACGACATGCAGATCCTGCGCGCACTGCGCATCACCCTGCACGCCCGCGGCTACGACGTCACCACCGCCGTCGCAGGCCGCCAGGCTCTCGCCGCCGCGCAGGCCGGCCGGCCCGACATCGTCCTGCTCGACCTGGGCCTGCCCGACATCGACGGAACCGAGGTCATCCACGCCCTACGCGGGTGGACCAGCACGCCGATCATCGTGCTGTCCGGCCGTGCCGGCAGCGCGGACAAGATCGGCGCACTCGACGCCGGCGCCGACGACTACGTCACCAAACCCTTCCGCGTCGACGAGCTCCTCGCCCGACTACGTGCGGTGGCCCGCCGGACGCCGACGGCCACGGAGGCGCCCACGGCAACGGTCGGCGCCTACATCATCGACCTGGGCGCCCGACAGGTCACCCGTCGGCCCGGCGGCGTTGGCGGCGTTGGCGGCGTTGGCGGCGTTGGCGGCGTTGGCGGCGTTGGCGGCGACGAGGATGCCGACAACCCCGAGCGCACCGGCCCGGTGACCATCCGGCTCACCCCCACCGAATGGCACCTGCTCGACGTCCTGCTCCGCAACCCCGAAAAGCTGATCACCTATCGGCAGCTTCTCCCCCACACCGGCGGACCCTCTCCCAAGGAACAAAGCCACTACCTGCGCGAGTACATGGGACGACTGCGCCGCAAACTTGAGCCGACCCCCGCGCGCCCCCGCCACTTCATCACCGAACCCGGCATGGGTTACCGGTTCCAGCCCTGACCACCCCACGATAAAGGTCTTCGCGACCCTTGATGTATCTACATAATGTAGGTACGTTCGACGCGTGGAAACCATCGGACTACGAGAACTCAATCAGAACCCTTCCAAGGCAGTGGCCCTGGTGCGCTCCGGAGTCTCGATCGTTGTCACGGACCGCGGCAAGCCGGTACTACGTATGGTGCCCGAGGTCGAGCAGCCGGGCGCTCTCCAGCGGATGGTCGCCACCGGCGACGCCAGCGCCCCCGCCGAGCGGGGCATGCCGGATGTGATCCCCGATCTGGTGCCAGCCGTCGAGAGCCTGGCCGAGATCCTCGTCGCGGACCGGGACCGGGAGCGCAGTCGTTGATCTATTTCGACGCCTGCGCCCTGCTGAAGTTCATCAAGCAGGAGAGGGAGACCGCTGCGCTGCGGACCTGGCGTGGGTTGCTTGCGGAAGGGACCGAACTGGTCACCAGCGGACTGACCCAGCTGGAGATCACCCGTACCTTGTTACGCGCGGGTGCCGACCACCAGCGGGTGCCCTATTTCATGGGCCAGGCCCTGCGAGGCGTGTATCTCGTGGACGTCACCAGCACCGTGCTCGCCCGCGCCATTGCCTACCGCGTTGCGAGGTTGGGTTCGCTTGACGCCATCCACCTGGCCAGCGCGGACCCGTTCCGCGGCGAGCTGACCGACTTCGTGACCTACGACCGGGAGCTGGCCGCCGCCGCCACTGATCTCGGCTTCCCGGTGAGCGCACCGTCCTGACCGGAAGCGTCGGTAGAAAGCGCCGTTATGGTGACGAAAACTACCTAAGCCTCGTGTCGCCGACGGCCGGGCGTAGGTAGAAACGGCGGCTATAGCAACTTTTTCCACCGACCCCTCCGCAGGGACGCACGCACGCGTGACGCAGAGCCCAGCCGGTCGGCGAGTCAGCCCGCGGCGACCGTAGCGGGAACCGGCTGCTGGACCGACCATGCGGCGGGCAGCGACAACACCATCGTGAGCCCGCCGCCGGGGGTGTCGTCCGTGGTCAGCGAACCACCCATGGCCTCGGTCAGGCCACGGGACAACGCGAGGCCCAGGCCGACGCCGGTGGCGTTGTCCCGGTCACCGAGACGCTGGAAGGGTTGGAAGACCCGGTCCCGGTTCTCCGCCGGGATGCCCGGCCCGCGGTCGATGACGCGAATTTCGACCCGATCGGCGAGCGCGCTCGCGGTGATGACCGGATGGGTCCCCTCGGGGGAGTGTCGTTGTGCGTTGGAGACGAGGTTGACCAGCACCCGCTCGAGGAGCGCGGGGTCTGCGTGGATGTCGGGCAGATCGTCGGGCACCTGGATCTCCACGCTGCGAGCCGGCGGGCCGAGCTCGTCGAGGGCATGTGGGATGACGTCGTCGACGCCGACCGGCCGGGGGAAGACGCTGAGCGCGCCAGCCTGCAGCCGGCTCATGTCGAGGAGGTTGTCGACAAGGCGGGTGAGCTTGTCCATGGACTCATCGGCAGTCGCGAGCAGCTCCGCCTGTTCGGCCTCGGTCCAGCGGATGTCCCGCCCGCGCAGCCCGGAAATGGCGGCCTTGGCCGAGGCGAGCGGTGTGCGCAGATCATGGCTGACCGCGGTGAGCAGAGCGGTACGTACCCGGTCGGCCTCAGCCAGCGGGCCGGCCTCGGCGGCAGCTTCGGTGAGGCGGCGCTGTTCCAGTGCGAGCGCGGCCTGCGCGGCGAACGCGGCGAGTATCCGACGGTCCGCGGCGGGCAGTGGCCGTCCGCGCAGTACAAGAGCGAGGTTGTCCCCGACGGGGACGTCCACGTCACCGGCTTCGGGTCGGGTGCACGGATCAGTCCCGATGCTGTGAACGACCCGCCACTCGCGGGCGCTACCGCTGTCGCGGCCGGCGCCGGAGTGCTGCTCGGAGCGTTCCAGGAGGGTGGCGGCCGTCATCCCGAAGGTCTCCCGCACCCGTTCGAGCAGCGCCGGAAGCGCATCCTCGCCACGCAGGACGCTGCCGGCGAGTACGGACAGGGTCGCGGCCTCGGCGGAGGCCCGCGCCGCCAGGGCGTACCGGCGTGCGGCGAGGTCCACAACCCTGCTGACCATGATCCCGACGAGCACGAACGCGGCGAGCGCGAAGGTATTGTTACGTTCGGCGATCGTCCAGCGGTGCACGGGAGCCGTGAAGTAGTAGTTCAGCAACAGGGAACTCGCGACCGCGGCGAACAGCGCGGGCCAGAATCCACCGACCAGCGCGACGATCACTACCGCCAGCAGGTAGGCAAGAGCGTCGGTTGTGAGGTTGAGCGACTCACGCGAGATCGCCAGGACCACGGTGAGCAACGGGAGAAGACCGACCGCCAGCGCAGTCGCGATCAGGCGGCGTCGCGGCGTCAGGCCGTGCGTGAGCCGCGGCAGCCGCCAGCCACTACCGACCTCCTCGTGGGTGACCATGTGGACGTCGATCGACCCGGACAGCTTGGTCGTGGTGACCCCGATACCGGGGCTGAACATCTGGGCGAGGCTGCCGCGCCGGCTGGCACCGAGCACCAGCTGGGTCGCGTTCTCCGCGCGGGCGAAGTCGAGCAGCGCGGTGGGGACATCCTCGCCGATCACCTGGTGGTAGGTACCTCCCAGGCTCTCCACCAGCGCCCGCTGCCGGGCCAGTGCCTGCGGGTTCGCGCCGGTCAGGCCGTCCGACCGGGCCACGTGGATGGCGAGCAGATCAGAGCCCTTGCTGCGGTCCGCGATCCGGACGGCCCGGCGGATCAGGGTGTCCCCCTCGGGTCCACCGGTGAGAGCGACGACCACGCGTTCACGGGTTTCCCAGGTCCCCGCTATGCCGTGTTCGGCGCGGTACCGGTCGAGCTGCTCGTCCACCTTGTCAGCTACCCACAGTAGTGCTATCTCGCGCAGAGCAGTCAGATTGCCAACCCGGAAGTAGTTCGACAGTGCGGCGTCGATCTTCTCCGGAGCGTAGACGTTGCCGTGCGCCATCCGACGGCGCAGCGCCTCCGGGGCCATGTCGACCAGCTCCACCTGGTCGGCATCCCGGACGACGTCATCGGGCACGGTCTCCCGCTGGGCCACCCCGGTGATCGTCTCAACCACATCGTTGAGTGAATCCATGTGCTGGATGTTCACGTTGGAGATGACGTCGATACCAGCGTCAAGGAGCTCGTGGACGTCCTGCCAGCGCTTGGCGTTGCGACTGCCGGGGACGTTGCTGTGCGCGAGCTCGTCGACGAGGGCGACCGCGGGCCTGCGGGCCAGCACAGCGTCAACATCCATCTCGGTGAACACCGCGTCCCGGTAGGAGATCTCCTTTCGCGGGACGACCTCCAGCCCTTCCAGCAACGCCGCCGTCTTCGGCCGGCCGTGGGTCTCGACAAAACCGACGACCACATCGGTTCCCCGATCGCGGCGCCGGTGCGCCTCGTCCAGAGCCGCGTAGGTCTTACCGACGCCTGGCGCGGCACCAAGGTAGACACGCAAGGTTCCCCGAGTCACGGCACCCATCGTGCGCCATCAGGCGTGCACGCCGCGAGGGACGGCCGACATGTGCACAGCGTAGCGGTAACCGCACATAAATTCACACTGGAATCACAACTCAACGCCTGACGCACAGTCCGCACGCCGCAGACACCCTCCGGAGCCGCAACCGGCGAACGGGCCCATGTGGTGGAGAAGGTCAGTGATCTGCGCAATAGGGGAACTCAAACGACGAACAGGCCATTACCGTAGCGGGCATGCCGCAAGCAGGACTTGCCTGGCAGACACTGCACGATGCCGGCGCACTCGCACTGGTCGACACCGCGTCCCACCGGGCCGCCGCCGTCGCGCGACCGTGCACGCCCGAGCTGGGCATCACCGACATCGTGGAAGCCGAACGCCTAGTCCAGGCCTGGGCGGAGACATCCACACGAGGAGAGGCCGAGGAGGCACTGGCGGGACGGCTCACAGCCGACCCCGCGAGGCTCCTGCGGTCACTGAGCTGGCTGCTCGCGATGTGGGCGGTGACGCTGCATCTGCGAACCGGTGAACAGCCACACGCGGTCATCCGATCGTTGACCTACCGCGGGGTCTGGCGCAGCGCCGAGGCACCTCAATGCGAGGGCGTCTGGGAATCGCTCAGCCAACGGGTCCGCATCGGCGCGCTGGCCGCGCTGACCGGGGACTCCGACGCCGCGAACGCGTTCCGGCTGGCGATCTGCCAGCCGTCCGGAATCGCTGAAGTGCTGCTGTACCACGCACTGTCGGTCATGGCCGACCTCGCCCGCAACATGCATGCCATCGGTGTCGACCCGACCGATCTGGCCCGCACCCTCGCCGCGTACACCACCGAGCCGGCCGCCATCCAGCCGGCGTCCTTCCGCCCGCTGAGCTGACCCGGCCCACAGACAGGACCCCCGGCCGCCGGGATGTGATCGGCGTGGGCGACTCAGACACCGTGCCGGCGCCATGGGACAGTTGGATGTCCGGTGTGGCGGCGACTGGGAGTGGCGAGTGACCGTGGGAATACGGACGGAGGTGCCCGTCACGTCTGTACCCGGGCGTCGCCTGCGCGCACTGGAGATCGTCGAGGCGGCGGTTCTCGTCGACCTGGTGATCGCGATCTGCCTGGTGGCGCGTTTCCTTCCACTCGGCTGGTTGCTCACGATCCCCGCGGCGGTTCCGGCGGCGGTACTGGCTGCACGCTGGCGACTGCGGGCGGGGATCGCCGCGATCTTCGCCGCCATGGCCGTAGCCGTCCTCATCGGCGGCACCGGGTTCGCCATCACCATCACCTCCTGCATGATGACCGGGACGCTGCTGGGCACCGCCCACCGCCGGGGGTGGGGTCTCCTACGCACGGCGGCGGCGGCCGTCGGTGTGCTGTGGGTGCCGGTCGCCCTTGTCATGGACGCGGTGTTCGGCGTTCTCACCGAGCTGCGCACACTGGTCCTCGCCGAGATCGTCAACAGCTGGGACGGCGCCCGGACCAGCATCGGACGGCTCGGAATGGCGCCGGACAACCCCGGGCTGGCGGCCGCTGACTCGGTCGTCCGCTGGGGCGCGACGCACTGGTGGGCACTCCTACCGACCGCGCTGCTGGCGAACACCGCGGTCAACGTGCTCGCCACCGTGCTGGTCACCCGCCCGGTACTGCGTCACCTCGCCGCCGGCGCGCCATCGGCGCGGACCGACCATCCCAACCCCCCGGCGTGGCTCCCCGCCGGACGGCGGTCTGCGCCGGCGCAGCCGGATCCGCACGCCCGTCCGCAACAGCCAGACCGCTGGCAGGCACACTGGCAGGCACACCCGCGGACACAAGCCGATGCGCAGCCCTGTCCGCAGACCCGACCCCTTCCCCTCCAGCTGGAATCGGTGACCTACCGTTATCCCGGCGCGTCACGGGACGCCGTCCACGACGTGTCACTGACCATCTGGCCGGCCGAGTTCGTGGCGATCCTGGGTGCCAACGGATCCGGGAAGTCCACCCTCGCCCGCATCATCGGTGGTTGGAGCCCTACTAGCGGGCGGGTACTGCGGCCCGGTGACTGTGCGCTGGGCCGACCCGGCGGCACATCCATGATCTTCCAGCGGCCGGAGTCACAGGTGCTGGGTGTGCGTGTCCGCGACGACATCGTGTGGGGCCTGGCTGACGGTGGCCGGGCGGTCGATGTCGAGGCGCTGCTGGCGAAGGTCGGGCTCGCCCAGCTCGCCGACCACGAAACCGCGACGTTGTCGGGCGGACAGCTGCAACGGCTGGCGGTCGCCGCCGCACTCGCGCGGGCACCGAGCCTGCTCGTCTCCGACGAGTCCACCGCCATGGTGGACGCTGACGGCCGCCAGCAGCTCACCGAGCTGCTGGCACGCCTTCCCGACGAGGAGGGGGTCGCGGTCGTGCACGTGACCCACCGCCGTACCGAAGCGATGCGGGCACATCGCCGCATCATGCTCGACAGCGGTCGGATGACACCGGCGGACAGCTCGCCACCCGGCCCGCTGCGCTGTGCACCGGTCGATCGGGGCCCCAACCCGCGCCAACCGCGGTTCCCGCCGGGTCCGATCGTGACCGCCGGGGCATCCCCGCTGGTGTGTCTCGACGGTGTCGGACAGGTTTACTCATCCCGATCGCCATGGGCACACCGGGCGCTGACCGACGTATCCTTCCAGCTCGACAGCGGCGAATCGATCATTATCGGTGGTCGTAACGGATCGGGAAAGTCGACCCTGGCGGCCGTCCTCGCCGGTCTGCTCAGTCCGTCGGAAGGCGATGCCCGCATGGCCGGTCGCCCGCTGACCGCCTGCCCCGGCGAGATCGGACTGGCCGTGCAGCACTCCCGCCTTCAGCTGCTGGCGCCCACCGTGGGTGCTGACGTACGCGCCGCGGCCGGGGTGAGCGCCGCCGCCGCCGACGAGGCGCTGGCCGCGGTCGGCCTGGACCCCGTGCTGTTTCGGGACCGGCGGGTGGAGAACCTCTCCGGCGGGCAGATGCGCCGCGCCGCGCTCGCCGGACTCATCGCCCGCCGACCCCGCCTGATGATCCTCGACGAACCACTGGCGGGACTCGACACCCCGTCGAGACACATCCTCGTCAAGGTGCTCGCGGACCTTCGCATCCGCACCGGGCTGACGCTGGTCGTGGTATCCCACGACTTCGAAGGTCTGGCCGAGGTGATAGACCGGATGCTCGTCCTGGACGCCGGACGGGTGGTCCACGACGGCCCGTTCCACGGTGACCGGCCACGGTACGTACCAGCAAGCGACTCTGCGGACACCGCCCGCATCGGTTCCCGCATGCTCCCCCAGCCTCGCAACGCGCCGCTCATCGCTCGTGCGCAGTGTTCGGGGATCATCAGCACCGCGGGTCCCCACGCCGCACCGCTGCCGCTGCCGGATCGGGATCGGGATCGGGATCCGGTCCCCGTGGCCGCATCGCCAGCGCAATCCCCGGCGCCCCCGCAACCGGCGCCCCCGCAACCCGACGTCCCCGTGCCCGCCACGTCCCGAGCGCCGGGTCGGTTCTCCCGGCGGCGTTCGGCCGCGCGTGCCCGCCGGACCGAACCCAACCTCCTGCGCTACATCCCCGGCACCAGCCCGGTACACCGGCTCTGGGCGGGGACAAAATTGATCATGATGGCCGCGCTCGGGATGATCATCGCACTACGACCGTCGTGGCCGGTGATCGGTCTGATCGCGGGATTCGTCGGGGTGTGCATGGTGATCGCCCGGATCCCGCCGGGCGCGGCACCGAGGCTGCCCCGTTGGTTCTGGTACGGCCTCCTGATCGGCGCCGCGCTCACCATGCAGTCACACGAGGCACCGTTCATGGCGGTCGCGGGAGTGCGGTTGTCACTCGGCGGTCTCCTGGAATGGCTGCGGCTGACGTCGGTCTCCATGACCATGTTCGCCACTGCCGCGCTGCTCGGGTGGACAACGCCGCTGTCGGACGTCGCGCCCGCCCTGGACCGGCTGATGGCGCCCCTGCGCCGGCTGCGGCTGCCGGTCGACGAGTGGGTGGCAACGGTGGCGCTGGCCATCCGCTGCCTGCCTCTGCTGGTTGACGAGATCCGTACACTGCTCGCGGTCCGCCGGCTACGCGCGGCCGCGGGGCCGGCCCAGCCGCGCCGGCCGGCGGCGTTGGCGCGCCACGCGCGATGCGCGACCGAGCTGCTGTGCACCGCGATAGTCACGTGCCTACGACGGGCCGCGGAGATGACCGACGCGATCACCGCGCGGGGCGGCTTCGGCGCGGTGTCACACCAGCCTGCCCGGCCCCGACGCGCAGACGCCGCCGCGCTCGCGACCATGGTGGGACTGTTCACAGCCGCCCTACTGATCTGAAACCGGTTGATCTGAAACCGGCTCCAGCTGACCACTGCCGGGCGCGCTAACCGAGAAAACCGTTGAGACTGACTTCACGCGTCTCGGGATCCACGTCCGGCCCTTCGGCGAGCAGATCGGTCAATGGACGGGGGCGGCCGGTGAGGAACCCCTGCGCATAGTCCACTCCAAGATCACGCAGTGCCAGCGCCAGCGGTTCACGATCGACCTTCTCGGCAATGGTGTACATACCGAGGCAGCGCGCGACCCGTACCACGGCGTCCACCAGGACGGTGTCGGCCGGCGACGTGTCCACATGCCGCAGGAAATCACCGTCGATCTTCACATTGGTGAATGGAAGGTTGCGCAGGTAGACGAACGAACCCACGCTCGCGCCGAAGTCATCCAAGGTGAACCGGCATCCCGCGTCGGTGAGGGTCTCGGCAAGATGCCGCGCCGCGTCCAGGCTGGTCACCGCGACGCTCTCGGGGATCTCCAGACCGAGTTGAGATGGATCGACCCGGGCCGCACGCAGCGCCGACAGGACGAACTGACCGAATTCGGGATCCGCGACGGACTGGCCGGAGATGTTCATGTGCAGGCGGAGCCGCTCCCGGCGAGCGGTGGCGGAGGCGAGTGCGGCCACCGCCTGCCCCAGCACCCAGCGGTCCAGGCTCAGCATGAGATCGCTGTCGGCGAGTGCGCCCATGAATTCGGCCGGCGCCAGATCCGGTTGCCGACCGTCACGAAGACGCAACAGAAGCTCGTATCCCTGCACCTGGCGGGATGACAGGTCCACGACGGGCTGCGCGTCCAACGCCATCAGACCCCCGTCAAGGGCGTCGCGTACCCGCTGCACCATCGAGATCCGCCGGGCAACGTGCTCATAGCGCTCCGGGGTGAACAGTCGCGCACAGCCGCGTCCGGCATCCTTGGCTTCGTACAACGCAAGGTGGGCACGAGCCAGTGCCATGTCGCTGTCGGTCGCAGATGACAGCGACACAACGCCGACACTGACGGTGATACGGATCGTCACGCCATCGACGATGATCGTGTGCCGGGCAACCTTCTCGCACAGGGCGTTCGCGACGCCCAGTCCGTCCGGGCCGTTGTCGGACTCCAGAACCACGGCGAACTCGTCGCCGCCGAGCCGCCCGAGAACCGCGCCGGGCAGGGTCTTGGCCAGCAGCTGGGCGAGAGCCCCCATCACCGCGTCGCCGACGGCATGGCCGCGCATGTCGTTGACGTCCTTGAAATTGTCCACGTCGACGAGCAGCAGGGTCCCGGCCTGCGCCGGCGCCTTCGACGCCATCCCGTTCGGCGCCTTCGGCGCCATCCCGTTCGGCGCCATCCCGTTCGACGCGATGGCGACGCCCGTCATGTGCTCGACGGGTTCGATGCCTGCGATGCCTGCGATGCGTTCGGACAGAAGCGCCGTCATCGCCTGGCGGTTGCGCAGTCCGGTGAGCGGATCGTGCGTCGTGAGGTGGGCGAGCTCGCGGCGGACCCGGATCAGCTCGGTGACGTCATGAGCCGTACCCATGATCCGAATCGGCGTACCCGCATGGTCGATGAGGACATCGCCGTGGCATTCGAGCACACACTCGGTAACCCGGTCGGCCAGGTACATGCGGTGGGTGAATTCAAACGGGCTGACCTCGGCGATCGCCCGCTCCAGAACGCCTTCGATCCTCGGGACGTCGTCGGGGTGCATCAGCGACCGGTAGGTGTCGTAATCGAGATAGGTGTCCGTGGGGTAGCCGAACATCGCAAGAAGCTCGTCGGACCACTCCACCTCGTTGGTGACCAGGTCCCACTCCCAGATGCCCGTCCGGGCGATCGTCTCCACATGACGGAGCCACCGTTGGCGCAGCTGCGCGACATCCTCTTCATTGTGACGAGCGGTATTGTCGACAATCTCATAAAGAACATAGCCCCCGGTACCGACCGTCCGGTCCCGGTCCGTGTCACCGGCAGCCAGCGCACGGCAACGGATCTCCAGCCACCGGGTGGTGCCGTCGGGCGCCTGCCACCTGGCCTCGCACGGTTCCCCGTCCGGGATCACGCCCGCCAACGGCAGTCCGGCCTCGGCGACGGCCAGTCGGGCGGCAACCATGTCGTCGAAACCGGCGGTGGCCCGCACGAGTACGCCAAGGCCCGTCGGATCCGGTGTCGCACTCTGCTCATGCACCATCGCACCGCCCGTCACAAGGGCGAACAGGGCCCGGTTAGCCCAAACCACACGGCTGTCGGATGTCACCACCAGTAGCCCGGCGGACACCACGTCAGGCACCAAGCCGACCACGCTCGCGACCAACGCACCTCCTCGCGGATGTCAGCCCCGTGCACATCCCGGCTCATCACGCTACTTCCCGATCGAAGACTGAGTGTAGCGGCAGTCGGGTGAGCACAGAACGTTAGGGCGTGTCCGGTGGATATTCACATGTGCCGGATGCACCGACCGCACGTCGCAACGGGATTATGCGGGCATGCCCACGTCCGTTCGAATCGTTGTGGCACCCAACGCCTTCAAAGGCACGCTGACCGCGAACGAGGCGGCACACGCCATGGCTGACGGGGTCGTTGACACCTACCGGCACGCGGACATCGTCATGCGGCCGGTGGCCGACGGCGGCGACGGAACCGTGGCCGCGGCTCTTGCCGCAGGCTTCACCCGTCATGAGGCCACCGTGGCCGGGCCGCTGGGAACCGCGGTGCGCGCTGCGTTCGCCGTTCGAGCCGACGCCGCGGTGCTGGAGACGGCTGCGGCGTCCGGTCTGCGCCTCGTGCCACCTGGACGGCTCGCGCCGCTGGCAGCGTCCACTGCCGGTACCGGTGAGCTGGTGCGTGCCGCCCTGGACGCCGGAGCCCGACGGCTGCTGCTCGGAGCGGGCGGGAGCGCGACGACCGACGGGGGCGTCGGGATGGCCTCCGCACTGGGTGTCAGATTTCTGGACCGGACCGGCCGGCCCCTGCCGCCGGGTGGCGCCGCCCTACGTGATCTTCACACAGTCGATGTCAGCGGTCGGGATCGGCGACTCGCCCATGCTGAGATCACCGTCGCGGCAGACGTTGACAGCCCGCTGCTCGGGCCGCACGGTGCGGCAGCGGTCTTCGGACCGCAGAAGGGCGCAGGACCAGCCGAGGTCGCAGTCCTCGAAGAGGGGCTGCGCACGCTCGCCAACCGGCTCGACGCGCTGCCGTGGGATGTCGCGGGCCTCCCGGCGAGGGAGGCGAGGGTCACCGCGGGCGCAGGCGCGGCCGGCGGTCTCGGCTTTGGCGCGATGGTCTTTCTCGGTGCACAGATACGGGCGGGCGCCGAGCTGCTCCTCGATCTCGTCGACTTCGACGCGGCCCTGGACGGCGCCCACCTTGTGATCACCGGCGAGGGCGCACTGGACGCGACGACCCTGCGGGGCAAGGCTCCGGCGGTCGTCGCGAGCCGGGCCCGGACGGCCGGTGTGCCGGTCATCGCGGTCTGCGGACGGGTGGACCTCGACCCGGGTCGCTGGCAGGATGCCGGCTTCACCGCCGTCTTCACCGTCCACCCGGTGACCCCAGTCCACCCGGTGACCCCAGTCCACCCGGTGGCCCCCGGCGCCGGCGCCCCCACGACGGTGGGGGTGCCGGCGTTCGCCGGCCGGGCCGAGGCTGCCCGCAGGCTGCGACGTGCGACCGCCGAAGCCCTCCGCAGCATGCTGTCCTGAAACGGTCAGTCGCCCGCTACCGGTCAGTCGTGGATCTGCTGCGAGAGGTAGTGCGCTTCCCCGACCTGGGCGAGCAGCTCGATCTGGGCGTCCAGCCAGTCGATGTGCTCCTCCTCTGAGACGAGGATCCTCTCCAGGAGGACGGCCGAGCCGACATCGTCACGGGATCGGGTCAGGACAATCCCTTCGCGCAGGAGGCCGCATGCCTCGATCTCGTGGGTCCGGTCGGAGTTCAGTTGCTCGACGACGGTCTCACCGACGCGCAACGTGTTCAGCCGCTGGAGATTCGGGAGCCCACCGAGGTAGAGCACCCGGTGCACCAGCGAGTCAGCGTGGCGCATCTCATCGATCGACTCGTCGTAGGTGTGCCTGCCCAGCCGGTCGTAGCCCCAGTTGAGCTGCATCCGCGAGTGCAGGAAGTACTGATTGACGGCTGTCAACTCATTGGTGAGGACGCGATTGAGCAGTTCGACGATTTCCGGGTCGCCCCTCACATGGAACCTCCGCTGCGTCAGACCGACGGGACGACCGGACGGACACGGAGATGATCGGTCAGCAACTCCTCGATCTCGTCGAGGCAGCCGCCGCAGCCGGTACCTGCGGCGCAGACGTCACCCACATCACCCGTGTCGCGCGCGCCCGACTCGATCACGCCGCGCAACGTCCGATCGTTTACAGCAAAACATGAACAGACCAGCACCGCACCTCACCACGCCCATTCAGGAGCTGTTCACCGCGTCACCCAGCGGAGGTTGCGCACAGCTGGGATGACGAAAACGAACGCTCGCTACTTAGCTAAAGCTTCCCTAATAGTGCCCAGACAGGAGAGTCTCACACAGAAAGATCAAAAACAAGCAGGTCGCCGTACCGCCTCGCCGCCACCCAGATCACAGTGCCCGCAACACCACGGCCGCATCCGGCTCGGTCACGCGGAAGCTGAGGCTCTCCTCGACATAGAGGTGGACCGTGTCCATCGTGCGGCCGGCATAACCGACCGACAGGTCCTGACCGGACTCGAGGATGAAATCCCCCCCGCGCAGACTCAGCACGACCGCTCCGCGGATTCCGGGAGCGCGTACCACCGGCCCGTCCAGAATCTGGCGGAGATGGCCGAGCAGCAGATAGCCGCCCTTCTCGACCGTCTCGATGATCGCTGTGTACCCGTCCGGCTCGATGGCCAGACCGTAGGGTCCACCGATGCCGGCCTGCGCCAACAGGGCGACGGCCTTGGCGACGGCGCGGGGGTAGGTGTCGGTGTCAGCTCCGAGCGAGACGGCGGGATGCGCCGACGCCTCCATGATCCCGACCATCCCGGCATCGGGAAACCCGTGGAAGACGATCGCGTTCTCGCTGATCGCGATGGTGCGCACGGCTTCGTCGAGCGCACCGAGATCCACATCGTCGGCGCCCCGGTCGACGTCAGCCAACTCCCGGCATGCCAGCGTGAAGGATGTCCGCAGCTCAACCAGGGGCAGGACCTGCCGTAGCTGGGCAACCACGCCGTCTACCGGCGCCGTGGCAAGGGTCGTGACCCGCCCCAGCGTGGTCGCCGACCGGCCCCAGCCGTGCGGGCCGGAGAAATCGACCAGCTTGCGGGCGGCGAGGTTCGTGGTGAGCCGCGCCCGCGCTTCCCGGTCGATCATCGACCAGGAAGCCTCGGTGAGCGGAGCGTGGTCGCGCAGCAGATGATTCACCCGGTCACGCTCCGCAGACCGCCAATGCCCAACGACCCGTCACCGCGCCCGGGGGCGGCCGGCATCGGACCCTCGACGGGGAGCCGCCGGTCCTGCGTCGGCGCACTGCCGCCGTTGCCTCCCGTCGCCTCGGCCTCCACCGAGAGAATCGGGCCGGAGGTGAACAGGTAGGTCCGGAGCTGGGCGTCGAGGGCCGGATCGTGACGCCGCAGCCATTCCAGGGTCATTGCGGCGTGTTCCTTCTCCTCATCCCGATTGTGAGCGAGGATGCCGGCCAGGCTTGGATCCCCCGCCGCATCCACCCGCTGGTCGTACCAGTCGACCGCTTCGAGTTCCTCCATCAGCGAGACGATCGCCCGGTGTCGGTCGATCGTTGCCGGATGCAGCGTCCCGGGCTGCTCGTGCAGCCCCATGCTCGTGTCAGCCACCCGCTGTAGGTACCACGCAGGTGGAGCACCACGCGTCAGGAAACGCGTGCACGCAGCGAGTCCGCCGGCCACTACGGCATGAGAGGGGAGATCTCCACCCTGCGGTTGGCGGCGCGGCCGGCTTCGGTGTCATTGGTCGCCACCGGATAGTCGGCGGCGAACCCGGCAGCCCGCAGCTGCCCCTGCGGTACTCCGTGACTCGACAGATAGGAGACCGCGGAGTGTGCCCGTGCCAGCGACAAGGCCTCGTTGACCGGCAGGAAACCCTGGGCATCGGTGTGACCAGCCACCAGAACCTTCTGGGTACCGCCGCGCAGCACCGCCGCGATCTGGTCGAGATGGGCACGATCGAGGTCGGTGAGCTCCGAGCTGTCGGTCGCGAAGGCGACCCGACCCGAGGCCAGCGCACCGGCAAGAGGATCGGCCGGGGCGGTGCGATCGACCGCGGCGTCGCCCGCCGCGTCCACTGCCGGGGCGACTGCCGGGGCGGGCTCAGGAGTCACCGATCGTACCGTCAGGCGGTTGTCGAGGGAGATCGCAGGTTCCGCTGTGCGCGCCGCGGCGAGCACAGCGGACCCCAGCCGCGCACGCTCGTCGGCATCGACCACGGTTCCCTCGACAACCACCGTGGAACCGATAATCGTTACCTGATGTGTGCCCGCCACTGCAGTCAGCGAACGGGTCAGGTCCCCCAGGGTCGTCACCGGCGGCGCGGCCACCGTGGGATCAACCGCGACCTGCCCGGTCAACGTGCCGGAACTCGCCGCAGCTGCCGCGCCGAGAAGCCGCTCCCGAGCATCACGGTCAGGCACCGTCGCGGTGACGGTGAGCGATCCGCCGTTGACAGAGATCACCAACGGTTTCGCGGTGGCGCCCGGCCCCGGCCCTGGCCCTGGCCCTGGCCCTGGCCCTGGCCCTGGCACGATCCGAACATCAGGAGCCAGCGTGGCTGACCGCGCGCCGGACATGTGCGCGACGGCCTGGCGGGCCGATTCGGCGGCCGCAAGGCTGGGGAACGTCCCGTGCACGGTCGCATCCCGGCCGTCGAAGGTCACCTCCGCTCCGGTCCGGCCACTGGAGCGGACCGCCGAGGCCGCCCGCCTGGACAGCTCGTCTTCGATCGGCCCACGCCGCAGGCCGAACGCAAGCAGTGCGAGCAGCAGCCAGGCGACGACAAGGGACACCGCGAACACGACGGGACGAGGTCGCCGCACCGCGGCCAGCTGGGCCAAGGACATCGAAGTGGTCTCCGCGCGGAATCTGCTGGGACGCCGTCAGGACGCGCCGCCACGATGCCTTCGGGCGGCCCAACGGACCAGAAAAGTACGACGAACAACCCCGCCGCGGGTCAACTGTCGCACATCGGGACGCCCGTCACATACACCGGGTGGGTCCAGGCCGGGTCCGGTGGATGTTGGTCGATGCGGGCGGGTGCGCCGCGGCCGTACCGACGATCGCGGCCGGCTGGGCCTGCTGCCCGGCACGCTGGGGCCCGGCACGCTGGGGCCCGGCACGCTGGGGCCCGGCACGCTGGTCGACCGGGTCTGCGCGGCCGTCGCGACGCCCGCGCCGGTGCGCCACGCGTGTCACGGCCGCTGTCAACAGGGCTCCGAGCCCGAGCACCACCCACCCGGCGACGACATCGAGCACGTAGTGGTTGGCGGTGGCCATCACCACGAACGCCGTTGTGCCCGGGTAGATGACGGCGAGCGTCCTGACCCAACGGTGGCGGGCGAACCTGGCGACACACCAGCCGCACCACAGAGCCCACGCGCAGTGCAGGGATGGCATGGCCGCGAACTGGTTGGCCAGACCTGCCAGCCTCCGGGGCGCCGCGCTGGAGCCGCCACCCCACCAACCCCAGTCGTGGAACGACGCCATGGTGTCGACGAACCCGGCACCGGGCAGCAGCCGCGGGGGGGCCGTCGGCAGGAGGATGAACCCGACAAGGCTGATCACGGTCGCGCACATGATCGTCCAGCGAGCCCGCAGGTAGTGGCCGGGACGTTTGCGGTAGAGCCACACGAGGACGGCGGGCGTCACGATGAAGTGGAGGGTCGCGTAGTAGTAGCAGCTCGCCACAGCCAGCACGGGGATGCCCTGGAGCCAGTGGTTCAGCCCACGCTCGGCGTTGAGATGGAGGTCCGCCTGGATGCGCACGAGATCCCACCCGACGGCGAGTGCATCCGGCACGGATCCGTCCGCCACCGCGCGAGTAGCCGTGTAGGTGTAGTAGAAACCAATGATCATAGCGGCTTCTACCCACACCACCGGCAGTCCGTCCGACCTGCGACGCAAGCAGATCACCCACGACCTCCCCGGCTTCGACCTGAGCCCCCCGGTGGGCCCGTTTTCGACCTTCTCCTGCCTACCCAGACACCCCATCTTTCGCTCAACGTATTCAGTCGAGTACCTTTGCGTCACCAGCTGCACTACCGACAACGGATCGTTCCCGGGGGTAGCGATGACGCACCCGACAGTCGACGTACCGCCTGATGCGGCACGTCCCATACCTGCCGGCGGAACGCCGGCGACATCGGCACCCCTCCCCCTTCCTGCGACGGGTTTCACCCCTGCGGCCGGTGGCCGCCGCCGGTCGCCGCACGCACCGGCCATCCCGAGGCGACGCGGCGAGGTCCTGGAGGACGCGATCCACACCGCGGTGGTCGAACTGCTCGCCGAACACGGCTACGGCACCGTAACAATGGATCTTGTGGCTGCAAGGGCCCGGGCGGGCAAGGCCACGCTCTACCGCAGGTGGTCCTGCAAGCTCGACCTGGTGATCGACACAGTGTGGCGCCTCGACAACAGCTGCGCCACCGACCCGGACACCGGAAGTTTTCGCGAGGACCAGCTTCTGCTGCTGCATGAATTCGCCAACGTACTTCGCGGACGCCAGGGTGCGGTGACCGCGACCCTTGTCGGCGAGCTCACCCGACATGCCGATCTCGCCGTGGCCCTGCGGACAGTCCTCCTTCACCAGCGCCGGGCAGTCCAGATGGCGATCGCCGAACGAGCCATCAAGCGCGGCGACGTCCGCTATGACGCTCCGTGGCCGCTGGTCAACGAAATAGGACCATCCCTGCTGTTCGGCCGCCACCTCATCTCGGGTGAACCCTTGGACCACAGGTACATAGCCGACGTTGTGGACGGCATAGTCATGCCCCTCGTCGTCATGCCCACCACTGCCGTGCCCGCGGCGGTCAGGCCCACTGTTGTCAGGCCAATCATTGAGACACCTCTCATTGAGAAACCTCTCATTGAGAAACCTCTCATTGAGAAACCTCTCATTGAGAAATCTCGATAACATATCGAACTTACGTTCGAATCATAGCAGATGGCCTGCCGGTGCACCCTCGCCGCTGAACTGCGCCCACATCCGCGCGTACCTACCGTCGGCGCGGATCAACTGGGCATGCGGACCCTGCTCGACGATCCGGCCGGCGTCCATCACCACCACCCGGTCCGCGCGGGCAGCGGTCGTCAGCCGATGGGCCACCACGAGGGTGGTCCGCCGCCGCGCGACCCGGTCGGTCGCCTCGGTGACCGCCGCCTCGCTGGCCAGGTCCAGCGAGGCGGTCGCCTCGTCGAGAAGCAGAATGTCAGGGTCGGCGAACTCGGCCCGGGCGAGCGCGAGCAGCTGGCGCTGCCCGGCGGACAGGCCCCGGCCGCGCTCGCCGACCGGGTGCACATAGCCGCCGGGCAAGGACGCGATCATCGCATGCGCACCGACCGCACGCGCCGCAGCCTCCACCTCGGCGTCGGTGGCGTCCGGTCGGGCATAGGCGATCGTGTCGCGGACCGTCCCGGCGAACAGGAACGGCTCCTGCGGAACGACTCCCAGCCGACGGCGATAGCCGACCAGGTCGAGCCGCGTCACGTCGGTACCGTCGATGCGGACCACACCCCCGGTGGCGTCGTAGAAACGCGCGACCAGCTTGACGACCGTCGATTTGCCGGCTCCGGTCTCGCCCACCAGCGCGACGGTCTCCCCGGCGGCCACCCGAAGGTTCACCCCGTCCAGCGCGGGACGCTCGGCGCCGGTGTACTGGAACCGCACACCGTCCAACTCGATCTCGCCGGCAAACCGACCGACCGGAACCGGATCGGGCCAGGCCGGGGTGGATGTGGGTGTGCGCAGCAGGTCCGACAGCCGGCGCAGACCCACCTTGGCCTGCTGGTAACCGTCGAACACCTGCGACAGCTGCTGGATCGGGGAGAAGAACAGGTCGATGTAGAGCAGGTAGGCGATGAGCCCGCCGGTGGTCAGCGATCCGGACGCGACCAGCCCGGCGCCGGCGCCGAGAACGAGCGCGGCCGCCAGCTCCGAGCAGAACTCCATGAACGGGAAATACATCGCGATGAGGCGCTGCGCCCGAAGCCGTGACTGCCGGTAGCGCTGTGCCAGACCACGGAAGTCAGCCAGGTTGCGCTCCTCGCGGCGGAAGGCCTGCACGACCCGGATGCCGGCGAGGTTCTCCTGCAACGCGGCGTTGACCGCACTGACCCGCTCTCGTGACTCGACGTAGGACGCCGACGCACGTGTCCGGAAGAGCATCGTGATGACGACGCCGACCGGCACCATCGGCAGCACGACCAGGGCCAGCCGGGCGTTGAGGACCACCAGCGCCAACCCGACACCGACGAACGACAGCATGCTGACCACGGCGGTCGTCAGCCCGGTCTGTAGAAACGTCGACAGCGCGTCGACGTCCGTGGTCATCCGGGTCATGATCCGACCTGAGAGCTCGCGCTCGTAGTAGTCCAGGCCGAGCCGTTGCAGCTGGGCGAATGTCTTCACCCGCAGGGTAAACAGCAGACGCTCACCCAACCGTCCGGTCACCTGGGTCTGGAAGACCTGCGCGAGCCAGGCCGTGAGCACCACGGCGAGCGCCACCGTGGACGTAAGGATCAGTACTGCTCCCGCGGTCCGCGATACGCCCGCGTCCACCCCGTGGCGCACCAGGGCCGGCAGGGCGAGACCCGCCCCCGCGTCCACCACCACGAGCAGTAGACCCAGCGCGAGCAGCGCGTGCACTCCGCCCAGCAGATGACGCAACGAGAACGCCGGATCACCGACGGCGGCGTCCGCCGTGCGCACCCCGACCGCCTCGGTGGCCGGTGGCAGCGCCGCGACGCGCGCAAGCAGCTCAGGGGTCGCGGGAAGGTCCCCGGCCGCGCCCCCAACACCGCGTCCCCGGCCGTCGGCGGACCGGGCCGACGACCACGGACCGGGCGCAGCGGGCCGCATGCCACCACCTCGCCCCGGCACCGGGGCCGAGAGGGACATGGCGGGGGGTGCCTGCCGGGGCGCGGGTGCGGTCACCGTCGGCCCGCGAACCTGGCCGTCCACCAGCACCGGGTAGAGCGCGCAACGAGCGGACAGTTCCTCGTCGGTGCCGACGTCGACCAGGCGCCCGGCGTCGAGCACCGCGATGCGATCAGCCAACTGCAGAGTGGATCGACGGTGGGCGATCAGCAGCGTCGTCCTGCCACCCATGATCTCTCGCAACGCGGCATGGATCTCGGCCTCGACCCGGACGTCAACCGCGGACGTCGCGTCGTCCAGGACCAGGATGGGCGCGTCGGTCAGCAGGGCGCGAGCCAGCGCGATCCGCTGACGCTGCCCGCCGGAGAGGGTGAGCCCCTGCTCACCGACGACCGTGTCGTAGCCGTCCGGGAGATCGCGGATGAAGCCGTCCGCCCGGGCTGCCCGGGCCGCGGCCACAACCGAGGCGTCAGTCGCGTCCGGACGTCCGTAGCTGATGTTGGCACGAACCGAGTCGGAGAACAGAAAACTGTCCTCGAGCACCATCGCGAGCTGCGCCCGCAACGATGACAGGGTCAGCGCCCGGACGTCGTGGCCGTCCAGGCGCACCGTGCCGGTGTCCGGGTCGTAGCTACGGGACAGCAACGCTGCCACCGTCGACTTGCCCGACCCGGACGCGCCGACCAGCGCGAGGGTCTCACCCGGTTCGACCCGCAGGCTCACCCCGTCGAGCACCGGGCGGTCCCGGCGGTAGCCGAATGTGACATCCTGGCGGTAGCCGAAGGTGACATTCTGGCGGTAGCCGAAGGTGACATTGTCGAACTCGATGCTTCCCCGGGCCCGAGCGAGCCGGTGGGCGTCAGGCCGTTCGGTGATGACGGGGTGGGTGTCGATGACCTCGAAAACACGGATCGCACTGGCTCGGGCCTGCTGGCCGACGGTCAGCAGGCCGGCCAGCATCCGGGTCGGTGCGACCAGCTCGCCGAGATAGGTGCTGAACGCCAGGAAGGTACCGAGGCTGATACTGCCCCGCAATGCCAGCCAGCCGCCCAGCGCCAGCACTCCGACCTGCCCGAGGGCCGGCATCGCCGCCAGCGCGCTGGTGTACCGGCTGGTGAAGCGGACCGCGCGCATCCGCAGCGAGAACAGGGTGCGGGCGGCCGCGGCCAGCCTGGCCAGCTCCCGATCCTCCTGCCCGAAACCCTTGACCACCCGCACACCCGCGGTGTTCTCCTCCACCACTGCGGCGACCTCGCCGGCCTGCTGCTGGGCCACCCAGGTCGCCGGAAAGACGGTCCTCCTGGCCCGCAGCCCGATGATCGTAACCAGCGGGCCGATGGCGAGCGCGAGCAGTGTCAGCAGCGGGGAGAGCGTCAACATGATCATAATGGCGAGCACGAAAAGAAGGAGATTCCCGCTCATCAGCGGCAGGAAGGCCAGCAGGCCCTGGACGACCGTGACATCCGAGCTGGACCGGCTGACGATCTGGCCGGTCCGCAGCCCGTCCTGGCGGACGCCGTCCAGGCGCGCGAGCGCGGCGAATACCGCATCCCGCAGGTCGTACTGAACGTCGAGGGCCAGGCGTCCGCCGACATAGCGACGGACGAACCCGGCGGCAAACCGCAGCACCCCGGCTGCGACCAGTGCGAGCACGTAGGGCGCGAGCGGTTGCCGGCGCGCCACCACCACATTGTCGATCACCGCGCGTTCGATCAACGGCGTGACCGCGGCGATGGCGGTACCGAACACGGCAGCGCCGAACGCCAGGACGACGTTGCGCCGGTACCGCAGGACGTGCCCGGTCAACCGGCGCAGCCAGCCTTGGCGGGACACCGGCGCGCCGGGTGACCCCGACGGTGGCGTGCCGCCGGGATCGGAGCGGTTGCTGTTCGCGCGGACCTCCCGGGATGAGCGGTCTGGACAACCGTCCTCAACCACCCCAGGAGATCATCGCGTCCCGGTTACCCGCGGTGTCACCGATGCATCATCGGCGGGGTGCCACCACCGGTGACATCGACGGGCGTCAGGAGCGGGCCGTCGCCGGGCTTGTCCCTACGCCGACGGCATGATCTGCCTGCGCCGGCCCGACACTCGCGGTGTTGGCCAGTGGCAGGGCGCTGCCCGCGCTCCACCGCTCCCAGGAGATCGACCACTCATTGCCCAACTGCGACGTGTCCGGTGGGCGACCGGAGTTCCGCACGTCGACGATGTCACCCAACCGGCTGAATCGATAGAACCACTCGGCGTCCGCCGGGGAGGCGTTGATGCAGCCGTGCGAGACGTTGTCCTCCCCCTGGGACGCCACCGACCACGGCGCCGAGTGCACATACTCGCCACCACTGGTGAACTGCACGTTCCACTGCACGGTCTCGTAGTAGTAGTCCGGATTCCCCTTGGGAATTCCGACGGTCGCGGAATCCATAATCACCGTCGCCGCAGTGCCGATGACATTGTGTGGACCGTTCATGGTCGGCAGCGTCGGCCGGCCGAGACTCACCGGAAGACTCCGTTGCAGGACGCCGTCCCGGTACACCTTCATGGTGTGGGTCGCCGCGTCGACATAGCTGACCTGAGCCGGCCCGATGATGAAATCCATGGCCCGGTCCTTCACTCCGAAACGGTTGCCACCGGCATCGAAGCCGGCGAGGTTCGCCTCGACGTGAACGCGGGTGCCCGCCTTCCAGTACTGCTGCGGACGCCAGCGCACTACCGTGTTCGACGCCCAGTTCCAGGCACCGTTGACCGGTGGATTCGCCGTGACCATGAGACGCCGCTGCACGGCGGCACGGTCTGCGACCGGCGCGCTGAACGTCAGTGTGATCGGCATACCTATCCCGACGGTCTGACCGTCAGCCGGCCCCCAGGAGACCTTGAGGGAATTCGCCGGATTCACCGTGGTGAAAATCGCGCCGGCGGCCGTTGTGCCCGATATACCCGGGGCGGCGGAGGTCTGCACGGTCACCTGGTACCGGGTGTCGGCGAACAGCCCGTCAGTGGACGTCCAGGTCATGGCGTCCGCGGACAGCTGCCCCCGCAGAACTCCCGCGGCGGTGTCCTGGGACTTGCTGGCGGCCCGGATCGCGGTCACTGACTGTAGTGGAGCATTGCTGTGTACAACGACGGTGCTGGTGACCGGCACGCCCCCGGCGCCGTCGACGGGAGTAATGGTGACCCGCGGTGCCTGCGCGGTCGGCACCGCCGGTGCCGGCCCGCCGGTCGCCGGCTTGTCGACAGCCCGAGGAGTACACGACAGGACGGCGGTCCCGACGAATACCGTCGCGATGACGGTCGACAGCAGCGGTCCGCGTGGTCCGAATACGCGCGATACCGAGTGCGGCCACATCATCGACCGGCACCTCTTGAGTGACGTCCCCTCATTCACAGCCGGACCGTACCCAGCCATACCGACAAACGACCTGTCGATCATTAAAATGGCCGGTGTCAATCGGACGACCACAACCAATCGTCGAACACTTGAATACAGAGAGTAGTCTTATGTGGCTGTGATCCATGGCCCCTCCCCTGTCGTCCCGTCCGACGCGTGAGGACTCCCAAAAGTTGCGTCCGGCCGGCCTCCAAAGGCCTGCCCGCCGCGGGGTTCCCCGAATCAACGACACGGACCGGTCACCCGGATCGGAGTAGCGGTGGCATCACCCAAAGTCCGGGCGCGCCCGTTCCACCACGGACGCCCGGTACTACCGGTACTACCGGTACCGCCGCCCGGTACCAGACGCGCGGCAGGAAGCCGCGGGCGCAGACCACCCGGCAATCTTCCGGTTCACTTTCCGACGTCCCCAGCCGCCCCGGGCACCGACGGCGCGGTCTGTTGGCCCGACCTGGAGGTGCGATGGCAATCATTCTCGGCGACAACCAGTATGGAAAGGCCGAAGTCAGACTCGTCCATATCGACCGTTCGACCCGGGCCCACCGGATCAGGGACATCGACGTCTCATCGGTGCTACGGGGCGACTTCGCCGGCGCGTACCTCGACGGGGACAACAGCCACGTGCTGCCCACCGACACGCAGAAGAACACCGTCTATGCCTTCGCGCGCGACGGTGGTGTCGGCGAGATCGAGGAATTCGGCCTGCGGCTCGCCCGGCATTTCGTCGGATCCAGTGAATGGACCACGGGCGCCCGGATGGAAATCGTTGAATATGGCTGGCAGCGGATCGACGTTGCCGGCCATCCAGATGATCACGCTTTCTTGCGAGCCGGTGGTGAATACCGGTCGACAGTGGTCACCGTCGACCACGACATGGCCTATGTCATAGCCGGAATCGGCGGCCTGATCCTGCTCAAGTCAACCGGATCGGAATTTCGCGGATTCCCTCGGGACACGTACACGACGCTGCCCGAAGCGGACGACCGGGTCCTCGCCACCGAGGTCACCGCCCGATGGCGGTACACCAGCGCCGACGTCGAGTACGGGCGGCTGTTCACGGGCATCCGGGCGGTACTCCTGCAGACGTTTGCAAAGGTGCACAGTCTCGCGCTGCAACAAACCCTGTACGCCATGGGTCGGGAGGTGCTCGCCGCTCATCCGGAGGTTGCCGAGATCCGCATGTCGATGCCGAACAGGCACCACTTCCTGGTTGATCTCACGCCCTTCGGGCTGGACAACCCCGACATCGTTTACCAGCCGGCCGACCGGCCGTATGGAAAGATCGAGGGGAGCGTGCAGCGCGACGACGCACCCGCACCCGGGCCGGCCTGGCTGGCGGTCCCGGGCTTCTGCTGATCGGTCGGCCGAAGGCGGCGCGATCATTGTCGTTCCGCGCCGCCGGCGGCCCCGGGTTTCTGCTGATCAGCTGGTCGAAGGCGGCGCGATCATCGATCCCGGCGC
Organism: Protofrankia sp. Cas3; assembly: GCF_963555955.1. Taxonomy (NCBI): domain Bacteria; kingdom Bacillati; phylum Actinomycetota; class Actinomycetes; order Frankiales; family Frankiaceae; genus Protofrankia; species Protofrankia sp. Cas3. Next base: position 33,205 of record NZ_CAUVXP010000003.1, on the reverse strand, counting down.
GCCGCCGGCGGCCAATCGGACGACGTCCCCGGCGGTGACCGCCAGGCGCCGCGCCGCGCTCCCCCTGTTCACCGCGAGCGCCACGAGGCCGGCGGAGTCAACGTAGACGACGATCTCGCCCGGATCCACCGAGGCAAAGGTGAGCCCGAACAGGCCGATGGCCACCGACCGGTCCGCAGTGATCTCGATGGTACGGCCGGGGGCAACCCAGGCCGAGGGGAGCACGTCCGCGGCGCCGGCCAGTTGGACGTTGCCGAAGGTGTCGACCGTGAGGACTTCGATCTCGACTGCGGTGGGAGACGCCGCACCGGCGGTGGCCGGCCGGGCGGGCCGCACGACCGGCGGTGGGAGCCGAGCGAGCCCAGCTGGGTCCACCGGTATGCCGAGGCCGGCCAAGTCCTGGCCGGCCACGAGTGCGGCGGCTGCGGGCGCGAACACATCACGCCCGTGGAACGTCGCCGACACCTCGGCGGGTACCGCCAACGCCACCGCGGACCGCACGCCCCCGAGCGCGTCGGCCGCGGGCGGCAGCAGGCCGTTGTCGGGGCCGACGAGAAATCCCCGTGGGGTGGCCACCGCGAGCGCACGCCGCGAGGTGCCCACCCCCGGGTCGACAACCGCAAGGTGCACCGCGGGTGGCAGATGCCCGACCGTCTGGGCGAGTACGACCGATCCCCGCCGCACGTCACCTGCTGGTATCAAATGAGTGATGTCGATGATGTGAACGCCGGGCGTCCGACACAGCAACATCCCATGGCAGGACGCTACGAACCCGTCGACAAGTCCGTAGTCGGACAGAAAACTCACACACGATA
>NZ_CAUVXP010000003.1:0-31762 GCF_963555955.1 Protofrankia sp. Cas3 | reverse complement strand
TATGACTCATACGGCTCATATGACTCCACTCGTCCGGAGCCGGGCGATCTCCGGCGCACCGTAGCCGAGCTCGGCGAGGATGACGTCGGTGTCTGCTCCGAGTGCGGGCAGCGGTCCCATCGGAGCCTCCTCACCGGGAAAAGCAACCACCGGGCGCAGTTGGCGGACCGGTCCCACCGGTGAGTCAACCGAGGTCCACCGGTTCCGCGCCGCCAACTGAGGGTGATCGAGCAATCCGCGGACGGTATTGAGGCGAGCATGGGCGATGCCGGCGGCGTCCAGTCGGGCCTCGGTCTCGGTCGTGCTCAGCGCCACGACGGCGTCCGCGACCAGCGCCTCGGTGCGCGCCCGGTTACGCACCCTGGCCTGGTTGGTGGCGAAATCGTCGGCGACAGCCGCCTCCGGCCGGGCCAGCACGTCGGTTGCCAGCCGGGCCCACTCACGATCGTTCTGGACGCCGATCAGCAGACGGTCACCGTCTGCTGTCGTGAACGCCTCGTAGGGCGCGATCGACGGGTGGCCGATGCCCAGCCGTGGCGGTTCGACGCCGGTGTGTTCGACGGTCTGTAGTGAGTACCCCATCCACTCGGCAAGGGCGTCGATCATCGTGATCTCGACAGCGGCGCCGACGCCGGAACGCTCGCGGCGTAGTAACGCCGCCAGTACCGCCTGGACGACGTAGGTTCCCGCGGACACGTCACCCGCGGCGAACCCCGCCTTCGCGGGGTGCTCGTCCGTGCCCGTCGCGGAGATCAGCGCGGTCTCAGCCTGGATGAGCATGTCGTAGGCGCGCTTGTGCGCATAGGGGCCTTGCGCGCCGTAGCCGGAGAGATCAACGGCCACGAGCCTCGGATTCCCCGCAGCCAGCGTGGCCGCGTCGAGGCCCAGCCGGGCCGCAGCGCCCGGCGCCAGGTTCTGTGCCACCACATCCGCACGGCTCACCAGCCGGGTGAGCACCGCGCGGCCTTCGGGAGCCTTGATGTCGACGGTCAGTGACTGTTTTGATCTGTTCAGCCAGGCGAAGTGGGCCGACATCCCACCCCGCACCGCCGCGTCGTAGGCCCGGGCGAAGTCTCCGGACCCCGGCCGTTCGACCTTCACCACCCGGGCGCCGAGGTCAGCCAGATGACGGGTGGCGAACGGCAGGGCCACCGCGTGTTCCAGGCTGACGACGGTTACACCTTGCAGCGGCAGCACGCCCTCACACTATCGGCCGAAGGCGGCGCGATCATGTTTTTCCGCGCCGCCGGAGGCCCGATCGCCGTCCACGACGTCCACGACGTCCACGACGTCCACGACGTCCACGACGTCACCGTCGACAACCTCGTGATGGGCGTGCCCCAGTGCCGGCGGTGGGGCAGCGGCCGGCGGCTGTCGTGGAGTGACCAGCGACGGTGCGTCCTTCTCCATCGGTGGACCGCCGTTAGCGAATACCACTGCCAACCACGGTAGGACGATGGCGATTGCGATGGCGACGAAGCGCGCCCAGTCGCGCAGCGCAACCACGGCAAGGATGAGGCACACGGTGCGGAACAGCATCGAAATCACGTAGCGTCGCTGACGGCGTTGGATCTCCTCCGGGCGCGACAGGGCCGCACGAGTGATCAAAGTGGTGTCGCTGTTCCGCCTGATCCGCACCGACGCACCCCTTACGACTGCTCCCTGCGACCATTCACGTCCCTGTGACCGCTCACGTCCCTGTGACCAACCGATGCGTCCGGCCTCGCAGACCGGCGCCGACGGCGCCGCGAACGGGCGGTCAGACGAAGAGCGCCCGGCACCTCCAAGCCTCCAGGCCTGTTCAGTGTGCGCGCCCGGGCCCCGCATCGCCCGCGAAAGTCCGACTACGAGCGCCCGGCAACGGGGACGCGACGTCGCGGGGCTGGGGCACGCACCTCGCGATCTACCCGCCCCAGCCCCACTTCTTGATCCACGCTGCTCCTGCCAAGCGCTCTGAACGATGTGAATCTGATGCTCCTGCCACAACACCAGATTCACATCGTTCCCACAGAGCGCCCGGCAAAGTATGCCGGGCACCGGGTACCTGCGTGGCCGGGCGTCATGACGGACCCGGTGCCCAGTTGATTCCCGACACCGCGGTGAGGATGACCACGACGCCGATCGGAGGGCTCGTGCGTTGAAACGGGTATCGATCGTCTGTGACGGATGCAACAGGGAGCCACCGGCTTCCGCTGATGTTCGCCTGGGCGGCACCACAGGGGCAATACAGGTAGGAGCACCAAAAAATGATCTCCAGCAAAGGATCCCACCGAAGCGCCCGGCGTCATCTGTCGACCTCGGCGCGTTCCGGGCCTCCTCGCGAGACTCCACCGAAGCCCGCGCCCACCCCGCCTCCGACCTGGCGCCGCTGGCTGCTGCCCATCGGCATCATCATCACCGTGGCCCTGTTGTTCGCCCCGAGCATGTTCGCGAAGCAGGCGACCGCCTACAGCTTCACCCAGCTCACCCAGCAGGTGGACGCCGGTACGGTAAGCAACATCACGATCAACGACAAGGGTGCGGTCACCGGCACTCTCAAGGACGGCACCGGGTTCACCTCGCAGGTCCCCACCGCGCTCGATACCCAGGGAGTCCTCACCCAGCTGCAGGCCAAGAAGGTCGACGTCAAGGCGACCCGCTCCGGCACGTCCTTCCTGTCGATCGTGCTGAGCTTCCTGCCGCTTCTTCTGCTGGTGGCGTTCTTCCTCTGGACCGGCCGGGCGGCGCAACGGTCGCTGGCGGGCGGGCTCGGCGGCATCGGTCGATCCCGAACGAAGATCATCGATGCTGAACGCCCGACCACCCGATTCGCCGACGTGGCCGGCTACGAGGGTGCGAAACAAGAGGTCAGTGAGGTCATCGACTTCCTGCGTAATCCCGAGCGGTACCGGCAGGCCGGGGCGAAGGGCCCAGGTGGGGTGCTCATGGTCGGGCCGCCCGGCACCGGCAAGACGCTGCTCGCCCGGGCGGTCGCCGGTGAGGCCGAGGTGCCCTTCCTGTCGGTGAGTGGCTCCGGGTTCGTCGAGATGTTCGTCGGGGTCGGTGCCTCCCGAGTCCGGGACCTGTTCAACGAGGCACGCAAGCGGGCACCGTCCATCATCTTCATCGATGAGATCGACGCGATCGGGGGCAAGCGAGGCTCAGGGCTCATCGGCGGCGGTCACGATGAACGTGAGCAGACCCTCAACCAGCTCCTCGCCGAGATGGACGGGTTCGACCCGGCCGAGGGCGTGGTCGTCCTCGCCGCGACCAATCGGCCCGAGACCCTCGACCCGGCGCTGCTGCGGCCTGGACGGTTCGACCGGCAGGTCACCGTGCCGCTACCGGCCCAACGGGAACGGGCGGAGATCCTCAAGGTGCACTGTCAGGGCAAGCGGTTCAGCCCGGAGGTGGACCTGACCGTGGTCGCCCGGGCCACCCCCGGCTTCTCCGGCGCGGATCTGGCCAACCTGGTCAACGAGGCCGCGATCCATGCCGTGCGGGAAAGGCGCAGCGTGCTGACCGCGAAGGACTTCGACGCCGCCCGGGACAGGATCATCCTGGGCCGGCGCGACGCCACCAACGTGCTGCTGCCCGAAGAAAAGCAGTCGGTGGCCGTCCACGAGTCCGGGCATGCGCTGGTGGCGGCGCTCTCGCCGCACGCCGACCCGGTGGCGAAGATCACAATCCTGCCGGCAGGGATGGCGCTCGGTGCCACCCAGCAGTTGCCTGAGGACGAACGGCATCTCTATACCGAGAGCTACCTGTATGCCTCGCTCGCCGTGCGCCTCGGCGGGCGGGCCGCGGAGCTGGTCGTCTTCGGCCAGGGTTCGACCGGGGCCGCCAACGACCTGGCCGGCGCCACGACGCTTGCCACCCGGATGGTGCGCGAGTTCGGCCTGTCCCCGGTGCTGGGACCGGTGGGTTACGCCTCGGGCAACCCCCAGTACCTCGGCGGCGAGGAGTTGGTCTCCAGACCGTACTCGGAGGAGACCCAGCGAATCGTCGACTCGGAGGTGGCCAGGCTCCTGCGGGAGGCCGAGGACCACGCCATGACGCTGCTGCGGGCCCACCGCGGCGCGCTGGACGCGCTCACCGGCATCCTGTTGGAACGGGAGACCGTCGACGGCGGCGTGCTCGACGACGTCCTGCGTGACCACGCCCCGGTGTATGCGGACAGCGACGCCGACCGGTCCCCGCAGTCCTCGCAGGTGTCCCGGTCGGCGTCGCTGGGCAAGGAATAATTCCGTTGTGAACGCCGGTACCGGTCCGATCGGGCCCGCTGCTACCGGGGCCCAGCTGCTACCAGGGCCCGGCTGCTACCTGGCCATCGACTGTGAGGGGTCGAAGGCGTCGTAGGCTGATTCGCAGGCGCGACGGACCGCGGCGGACAACGCGCGCAGCGTGGTCGACCGCCGGTCGATCTCCTCGGCGGTGACCGCCGCGCCGTCGTCGCGTGCCGCGAGGTCGATCAGGCTCGCGATCCGCACGGCCTGCGCGAGCAGCGCGTGGGCGGACGGTGGGTAGCCGGGTGCGAGCAGCGGAACCGGTTCGTCGGTGTGGCGTTCACGGAGCACCGAGAGCACCGCGGGGCCGGCCTTCGCCCGGTCGAGGTTGAGCAGCGCGGCGGTTGCGGTCCGGATGGCCTCGTTGAGCTCGTGCTCCGCGGCGCGCAGCGGCGAGGGCGGCGGTGGCAGGTGGGCGCCGGTCGCCGAGTGCCAGTGCACCGACTCCAGACCGCCCTCGACCGCTGGACCGTGCGCTGTCACCGAGGGCACCAGGACCAGCGGCGGAGTGGGGCCGAGCACGACGATCGCCTCGCCGGCGGCGAGGGCTTCCCGGTTGGTGGCCGCCGGCCCCGGCAGACCGCTGACATCGCCGGGCACCGGCAGAACGAGCCGCAGGCGCCGGGTACCGACGGTCCGCAACCAGCCGAGCCCCAACGCAAGTCCCTGGCCGTCAACAGTGTGCGGGGCGTCAGGCCCACCGGAGCCCTCCCGGATCTGGGCGATCGCCTCGTCGGTGCTGACGAGCCCAGCGAGCCACGCATTACCCCATCCGGTGAGTGCCCCCGAGCGAGGCGAGGCAGCTTGGCCGCAAATCACGATGCCTACGTTAGGGAATGATGGCCCTGTCCTGCGACGATCCGGGCCTAGATTGCTGGGCGTCACATGCGGTCGACAGTTGGCAACGAGCTGGTCGTGGCCGAGATGCTCCAGCCGGACGCCGGCGACGACTGCCCGCGCTCGGCCCGGATCCGCTCGGCACGCCGGCGGATGGGCGCGGCCGGACGGGCCAGCAGCCACGGCACGCCCACCTGCGCCATCCAACGGGCGTGCGCAAGCCGGGTGGGCGCCGCGGTCGGCGGTCCCATCTTCGGCAGCGCCAGCAGCGGAATACCGGCTTCGCACAGAGCCTCGGCGAAGGCACGGGCGATGAGCTGGTGGCCGCGAGGTCCCGGATGGACCCGGTCCACGTCGAAGGTCGACAGCTGATAGATATCGGGATGACGCGCCAGGTCGACCACCAGCACACCGGGATCTGCCGCGGCCGCGGCGTCAACGGCCGCGTTGAGCTGCCCGACCCGGGTTGTGAGCAGACGCCGGGCCGGGCCGGGTAGCCGCAGCAGACGTCCCGGGTCGTGCAACCGTGCCATCAGTACCCAGATGCCGTCGGCCCGCAGGTCCCGGACGCCCCACACGAGGTTGTGCCGCAGGCGCAGCGGATCGAATCCCGGGGACATTATGTCGTTCATTCCCGCAATCATGCTCACGATCTGCGGACGCAGCGTGCGGGCGACGGGGATCTGGGAGTCACGGACGTCCTTGGTGGTCGCACCGGTGGTCGCGAGGTTCGCGAACCGCACCTGGTCGGCCGGGGCCAGGGATGCGGCCAGGGCGGCGGCCCAGCCCCGGCCGGCGAGGGCCCGGTCAGCATGTGCCCTGCGGTACCGGCCCATGCTGACACCGTCACCGAGCCCGGCCGTGATGCTGTCACCGAGCGCGACGAAGCAGATCCCGTTCACCGTGACGTCAGGCCGCTCGGGTCGCGCCACCGCGATGGTCACCGGCACCGCGATGGTCATCGGCACCGCCGAACGCGTCATGACCGGACATCGAGGACAGGCCGTGGGCGGCGAGGAAACCGTCGATGGTGACGCTCCACGGGAACCGCTCAGCGCGGGCCCGGGCCACTCGCCGACGGGTGGGCCCGTCGAGGGCGACTAATTCTTCGACGCCGTCCGCGAAGGTCCAGCCGCTGCCCGCCGCGACGATCCCGCTTCCCGGCGTGACGAGCTCCGCCAGAGCGCTGCTGTGATGGACGACCACCGGGGTACCGCTCGCCATGGCCTCCAGCGCAGCCAGGCCGAACGTCTCCACCGGCCCTGGTGCAAGTATGGCGTCCGCAGAGGCGAGCAGGGTGGCCAGACGATCACGATCGGCGACATAGCCGAGGAAGATGACCGGAAGACCGCTCGCGCGCCGGGTGAGGCGCCCCCGGCTCGGACCGTCACCAGCGATCACCAGCCGGCTGGGCACCCCGCGGCGGACGAGCTCCGCCAGCGCGTCCACAGCCGTGTCCCCCCGCTTTTCCGGCGACAGCCGGCCGACGTTCACCAGGAGAACCTCGCTGTCGCGGGCGAACGCCCGGCGCAGCGCACTGTCGTAACGGTCGGGGCGGAAACGCTCGAGATCGACACCCAGAGGGATCTGGCACAGATTCGTTGCGCCGATGCGGACGAACTCGCTCCCGGCCCACGCGGTGGTGGCGACCACCGTGTCGAAGGTTCGCGCGAGCGCGGCATTGGACCGGTCCGCCGCGGAGCGGACCGGCAGCACCCCGCGCAGCGACCGGGGCGTCCACAGGTTCAGCAGCCGGTCGAGGCGTTCGTGGCTGACGACGAGGGACCGGACACCGGCACGGCTGGCCCAGCGACCCAGGGGCCGTAGCGACGCCCGGTCGTGCACCTCGATGCGGTCGGGTGCGGCGGCGTCGAGATGGCGGATGACCCGCCACGGGTCGGTCAGGACCCGGTAGTCCGTGCCGGGCACCAGCGGTGCCCGCATGGTCACCACCCTGGCCTCGGGGGTGTAGCGGACGCTGTCGCATTCCCCGGGCAGGACCTGGATGACCTCATGACCGGCCGCCGTATAGCCGGCGGCGAGATGACGCATTGTCGTGCGGATACCACCGGACCGCGGTGCGACGAAGTTGGCGGCCTGAACGATTTTCACCGGATACTCCCGTCATCGTTATGGTAAGCGCCGTCCCGCCCACTGTCTCGCACATAGCGGTCGACAGCGGCGCGGTGGAGCTGTGCCCGACGAACGAGGACGGTCCGCGAACGCAGAGCGCCGACCCGCGCCTGCGCCACCCCGAAACCGCGGACGTCGTGATAGTGGCCGATGAGCTCGTCCCCGATCGCGCTCCAGCCGCAGCCGGCGACCGAACGCCGGGCGGCGGCGCCCATTGCCACCCGCCGCTCACCGTCGGCGACGAGGGTGGCGACCCGATCGGCCAACGCCGACGGGGAGTCCGGTGTGAAGTGCAGGCCTGTGTGGCCGTCGTCGACCACGTCGAGCAGGCCGCCGGCAGCCGGAGCGACCACCGGGACGCCGCTGGCCTTGGCCTCCTGCGCGGCCTGGCAGAACGTCTCATGGGAACCGGTGTGGACGAACATGTCGAGACTCGCCACGATCGCGGACAACTCCCGGCCGGACTGGAAACCGAGAAAGGTCGCCCGGTGCAGCTGACGTTCCAGAGTCGGCCGCATCGGCCCGTCACCAACGATGACCAGCCGGACCCCGGGGAAATCCTGCACCGCGCTGAGCAGATGCACCCGCTTCTCCCGGGCGAGCCGGCCGACGTATCCGATCAGTAGCTCACCATCAGGGGCGAGCCGGTGGCGCAGGGCGGCGTCCCGATGGCACGGGTTGAACCGCTCCAGGTCGACCCCACGTGCCCACCGGGCGATCCGGTGGACGCCCTGGCTCAGCAGCATGTCGACGGCCGGCCACGACGGCGCGAGCGTCCGCCCGGCCAGCCGGTGGACGGTCGCCACCCATCGCCAGATGGTGCGTTCGGCCTGGCCCAGCCCGTAACGAGCGGCGAAGCCGGCGAAGTCGGTCTGGTAGACGGCGACGCTCGGCAGCCCCAGCCGCCAGGCTGCGAAGGCGGACTGCGCGCCCAGCCCCGCCGGTGCGGCCAGGTGCACGACATCGGGTCGGAATTCCGCCAGAACACCGACCAGCCGGGGCCACGGAGTGGCGACCCGGAAGGTCGGATATCCTGGCATTGGAACAGAGGGTGCACGCAGTACCCGTGCCCCGGCGTAGACGTCGGGGTCGGCAGCTGGTACCTGAGTTCCCGCTGCGGGGGCGATGACGAGCGCTTCGTGCCCGCGATCCTGCAGATGTTCGAGCACACGGCAGACCGAGTTCGTCACCCCGTCCACGTGCGGCAGGAACGACTCTGTGATCACTGCTACGCGCACGACACTAGGCTCCCAAGCGACGGAGATCGCTCGCGGACGTCCGCTCGTCCGCGACGTGAACATTGTGGCACAACTTGATGTTACTGATCGCGGCATAGCGTGAGTAGGCAAATGTTCGCGGAGGCCGAAAACCGTGCGTGGAACAGTCCGGCAAGGCGAGGACGACCCCGGCAAGGGCCGACGCGGCGAGCACCAGCGCGGCGAAGGCCGGCGCGGCGAGCACCAGCTGATCGCGGATCTCGTGGCGGCGCTCGGCGCCGACCACGTCCTGGTCGACCGCGATCTCACCGCCGGTTACGAAACCGACTGGACCGGTGCCTTCACCGGCCGCGCCGCCGCTGTGACCCGCCCCGCGTCGACCGGTGAGGTCGCCGCCGTCCTGCGGGTCTGCGCCGCCCACGGCCGGCCCGTCGTACCGCAGGGCGGCAACACCGGCCTGGTCGGCGGGTCGGTACCGGCCGGAGCCGCCACCGGCGCGGTCGTGCTCAGCCTGCGCCGACTCACCGCGATCGACCCGGTCGACACGGCCGCGGGCCTGGTCACCGCCGCGGCGGGCGCAACCCTCGCCGATGTCCGGACCCACCTACGCACAGCCGGCTACACCATCGGTATCGACCTTGCCGCCCGCGACTCGGCAACCCTGGGTGGGATCGCCGCGACCAACGCCGGCGGCGAGCGGGTACTACGACACGGCATGACCCGCAGCCAGATAGCGGGGTTGGAGGCCGTCCTCGCCGACGGCCGGCTGGTACGGCGGCTGTCGGGTCTACCCAAGGACAACGTCGGCTACGACCTGCCGGCGCTGTTCGTCGGCAGCGAAGGCACCCTGGGCGTCATCACCAGGGTGCAGCTGCGCCTGATCGGGCTGCCCCGCGCGCGGACGGCCGCGCTGATCGCCATGGCGGACCTCACCGCCGCCGTCAATCTCGTCGCCCAGCTTCGGGCCACGGTCGGGTCCCTGGACGCCGTCGAGCTGATGTTCGACGACGGCATCACGCTGGTCTGCGACCACCAGGGTCTGCCGGCACCGTTTCCCGGCCGGACCTCCCCGGGACACAGCACTCCCTACCTGTTGGTGGAATGTGTGGGGCGCACCGATCCGGCCGACGAGCTCGCCGCCGCGATCGAGACCGCCGCGGGTGTACTGCACATCGCCGTCGCCACGACAGCCACGGACCGCCGTCGGCTGTGGGCTTACCGCGACGGCCACGCCGCGGCCGTGAACGCCCTCGGCGTCCCGGTCAAGCTCGACGTGGCCGTCCCCCTCACCCGGATCACCGCCTTCGTCGACGATCTCCCGGCACTCGTCCAAGCTGTGACGCCATCGGCCCGGCTGCACCTGTGGGGTCACCTGGCCGAAGCGAACCTGCACGTCAACATCACCGGACCCGACCGCGACGACAGCCGCAGCCGGGAAACGCTCGCCGGGGCGATCCTCACCCGGGCCGCGGCCGACGGCGGCAGCATTGGCGCCGAACACGGCGTGGGACGCGCCAAAATGCCCTGGATAGGCCTGTCCCGATCACCTGACGAACTCGCCGTGATGACCGCGGTGAAGCATGCCCTGGACCCCGCCGGCCTGCTCAACCCCGGCGTCCTCGTCCCGCCCTACGGCATCGGCCGCGCCGCGGACCCGGCGCTACCCTGAGGACATGACGATCACACCCCACGACGAGGAAGGGACAGACGTCGAACAAACAGCCGGCTCACCCGCCACGATGAAGCACCGCTTCTCCTTCATCGGAATCATGGACGCAGAACCGAACCTGGCCGAGCGTTCCGCCGGCCCCCGGCTATTGTTCGGCGAGGTGGGAAAGCGCGCTGTTCTGATCGCGCCAGGGCAGGTCGTGTGTGGCGAGGCGTTCGAGGGTCGGTAGGTCGATACGTCGTGCTCCGACTGATTCGGTGAGAACGGTGGAGGCCTGGATGTTCGCGGCCACGCCCAGGTAGAGCAACATCGCAGAGGCGAATATTCCGGTGGTCCACCACAGGCTTGCCATTACCGCAAGAGTTCCGATCAGGAAGGTGACGGGGAGCACCAAGCCGATCCGGAGTTCGTATTCCGCCCGATAGCGGTCGTAGGCGGCGTAGATGTCGGCTTCACGGCCCACGATCCGGACGGGGGTACGCAGGAGACCGAGCCGGCATTCTTCCTGGGGGTCAGCGGTGTCGAGCAGCGCGTCGAGGAGACGGGCACGCACCGCCGGGATGGTGCGGGCCTGTTCGATGACGATATCCGGATCCGCCTCGAAGCCCGCGGCGAGGGTGGTGCCGTGTGCGCCGGCGGCAACCTGGACGGCGTGGAGCCGTCGCGCTGTTTCCGCGCGGATGACGCCGTCGGCGAGGAAACGTTCGTCTATGCGCAGGTAGACCAGCGATATGATCGTGGCGCGAACGCGTTGCCATTGGGCGCGAGGCATGAATCGAGGCAGACGGGTGGCGGCGAGGAGATTCCCGAGCCGGTTGATCAGCGGATTGGCGGCAATGGAAACCACGCCGACCAGGTACGCGGCAAAGGTGACCGCTGCCGTGACGGCGGCCGGTGACGCTGGCCGGCCCGTGGCAGGCCGCGCTCGCCGACGGCGTGTGGAAGGCCGGCCATGGCAGCCTCGCGGCCCGACTCCGCCAACCGTCCGGAACCGCCGGGGCGCTCGACGTCGAGATGGCCTTCTACGCCGACCTGTTCGACCCGCCGGACCGGCAGGGCCGGTCGACCGACCGGCCGACCTGAATGACCTCGACCGCCGTGGCGACAGTGAGTCAGTTGAGGCGGGGGCAGAAGTGCCCGGTCGGACCATCCGGACGTCCGCACAGCACGCACGGAGGTCTACCGGCCGCGACGATACTGCGCGCCCGCTCCACGAACGCCTTGGTCTGGTCGAGGGACAGGGAGACCTGGAGGGTGTCGAGCGAGGTCTCGTCATCGGGGCCCCCGGCCGCCACCCCGCCACGAGCCCGGCCCGCGGCCTCGACCAGCACCCGCTTACCGTCCCAGGACACCGTGAGCTTGCCGAGGTGGAAGTCCTCCTCGAAGGGGGCATCCAGCGGCGCAAGGTCAACGAAGACATCCCGGGCCTCAGGTACGGCCACGCCCCCGGTGCGGCTAAGCTGACCGAGGAGCGTTGTCAGCCCTTCGGTGAGCGCGTTGACCTCGATCTTCTCCAGACCGACGGTGACAACCTGTCCTTGCGCGCTGGCCTGAAGGTAGAAGTCACGTTCGCCGGGCTGACCGACGGTTCCGACCACGAAACGGTCTGGCGAGTCGAACACGTGCCGCTGCTGCTGGTACACCTCGTCCCTCCCTAGACTCCCCTACGGCCTCCGGCTGCGCGAAAAACCACGATCGCGCACCCTTTGGCCCCGGACTCCCCTACGGCCTCCGGCTGCGCGAAAAACCACGATCGCGCACCCCTTGGCCCCGGACTCCCCTACGGCCTCTTGCCCACGCCTGCGTTCCTACGTCAGTCAACGTCGTATCCCCCGGGGTTCCTCCCTGGCAACGTCAGTGATGTCCAGACTGGCGGTGGCGTTGCGGGTAGGCTCCTCATCCGCCGGGGTGCCGGCAGCGGCCGGACGGCGAGCCCGCCCGGCGCAACACCACAGCGGACACACGTCGTGGCTCGGCCCCAACTCACTGAGTGCCCGTCGCGGCACGTCGCCGTGCCTGCGCTCGTCCAGCAGTTCGCGGACCATCGCAACAAAACGGCGGTCGGTCCCCACCGTTGCCGCCCGGCGAAACGTCAGACCTGCTGTACCGGCCCGCGCGGCCGCCTCCACATCGAGATCGTAAACGACCTCCATGTGGTCACTGACAAAACCAATCGGTACCACCACAACCGCGGTCATGGTATCAGTGGCGCCGAGCGCCGCGAGATGGTCACCGATGTCCGGGACGAGCCAGGGGACGTCCGGCGGCCCGCTGCGGCTGACATAGGCGAGGTCGTAACGGTGGCGGCGCCCGGTCCGGGATGCGACCCGGTCGGCGACCGCACGGGCCGCGGCCGCGAACTGCCGGGGGTAGGCGTCACCGCCCAGGCCGCTGGTTTCGGCCTGCGCAGTGGGAATCGAGTGGGCGACGAAGACCAATCGCGTGCTGTCCGACGAGGACGCCGGAACCGTTGCCAACGCGTCGACCACATGGTCGACCATGGGCAGGACAAAGCCGGGATGGTCGAAGTAGTGCCTCAGTTTGATCAGTTCCGGTACGCCGGGACCGACCGTGGCCCGCGCGTCCGCGAGATTTTCGCGGTACTGGCGGCAACCGGAATAGGAGGCGAAGGCGGACGTGACAAAGCAGGCCGCCCGCCCGATGCCGTCGCGGCGCATCTCCGCGAGGGCGTCGGCGAGAAACGGCGACCAGTTGCGGTTGCCCCAGTACACCGGCAACGGTGCGAGTTCGGCTTTCAGCGCGGCCAGTAAGGCGCGGTTCTGGTCGTTGATCGGGCTGCGGCCGCCGAAGCGGTGATAGTGCTCGGCAACCTCGCCCAACCGTTGATCCGGGATGCCGCGCCCGCGGGTGACGGTGCGCAGGAACGGCATGACGTCCTCAGGCGCCTGCGGGCCGCCAAAGGAGACCAGCAGCAACGCGTCGACCCCGACCGGAGCAGCCGGCCCAGGGCCGGTTCCGATATGATCAGCTGTAGTCCTCCTGGCGCCCGACACGCCTCGATCGTCCCCCGCGCACGGTGCGCACCGCATCCCGGGGGGTCGGCTGTAGGCGCTGACGACCCTCCTAATGCCCCATTCCGAGCCCGCCGTCGACCGGGATCAGCGCCCCGGTGATGTAGGACGCCGCCGGCGAGGCCAGGAACGCCACGAGTGCGGCCACATCCTCAGGCTCACCCATGCGCCGGGCCGGCACCTGAGAGACGAGGTTGTCGCGCTGGGCGTCGGTGAGTGCGTCGGTCATGTCCGTGCGGATCGGGCCGGGCGCCACGATGTTCGCGGTGATGCCGCGCGGTGCGAGCTCACGGGCCAGCGAACGGGCCAAGCCGATCAGGCCGGCCTTGGACGCGGCATAGTTCGCCTGCCCGGCGGCACCGCTGGTCGCCGACACCGACGAAATGAAGATCAGACGTCCGCGCCGCATCCGCAGCATCGGCCGGGCGGCCCGTTTGGCCACCCGATACGCGCCGAGCAGGTTGGTGTCGACGACCTCCTGGAACACGTCCTCGCTCATGGTCAACAGGAGGGTGTCCCGGGTGATCCCGGCGTTGGACACCAGCACCTCCACCGGCCCGAGCTCGGCTTCGACTGCGGCGAACGCCTTGTCGACCCCCTCCGTGCTGGTGACGTCGAGCCGGACACCGAACATCCCGTCGGGGGCGCCTCCCCCACGGCTCGCCACGGCCACCCGGTCGCCCGCCGCGGCCAGCGCCGCCGCACACGCGGCGCCGATCCCTCGATTACCCCCAGTTACAAGTGCCACACGCCCCTGAGCCTCCGCCATAGGTCGGATGGTAACCGTCAGATGGCGCAACCAGTGGTCTCACCGTCCGCGACACACCGAACCCCCGCCATGATGGCTGCTTCGCGAGACGATGCGGCAGTGCGCCTGACCATCAAAGTTCGCCCCGGATCGGCCCGGACCTCGGTCGGCGGTTTCCAGGAACTCGCGACCGCTGGTGAGCCCGTCGACGCCGGTGGCGGGCTGGCGCTGATCGTCCACGTCACCGTCCCCGCTGTGGACGGCCGGGCAACCGAAGCTGCGCTGCGGGCGCTCGCGACCGCCTTTGGTGTACGCCGCCGCGAGGTCGTGCTGGTCACAGGCGCCACAAACCGCATGAAGATCGTCGAAATCGGCGGGCTACCCGAGCCCGAACTACGCGGCCGACTCGCCGAGCTCGGCGTCGGGCCCGACAGGCCGCCGGACCGACCAGGCGCATCAGTCCGCACGCGCACCAGTTCCCGAAAGGATCAGTCCCCGAGGTAGGGCTGAGCAAGCATCGCACCCATCCCGCCATCGACCGGCAACGCGATACCGGTGACACACGCCGAGGCGTCCGATGCCAACCAGAGCACCGCTTCGGCGACGTCATGCGCGGTCACCGTACGGCCGAGCGGGATCTGCCGCTCGTAGGCGGCGAGTCGCTCCTCGCCTCCGACCCGCGAGGTGAACCTCGCGCTTGCGACGGATCCCGGTACGACGGCGTTCACCCGGATCCCCTTCGGCCCGTACTCGACGGCGGCCGAACGGACCAGCTGCAGGAGCCCCGCCTTGGCGGACCCGTACGGGGCGACGCCGGGAACGGCAGCCAGACCCGCGGTGGATGCCGTGCAGATGATCGAACCCCGGCCGGCGGGAACCATGGCCCGCAGCGCCGCACGCAAAAAGAAGAAGCTGGCGCCGAGGTTGAGCGCGAGGTCCGCCTGCCAACCGTCGTCCTCGATGGATACCAGCGGCCCCTGAGCCAGCCCGGCGCCGGCGTTACTGTGCAGGATGTCGAGCCGTCCCCAGGTAGCCACGACATCGGCGACGAGCTGGTCGACAAACGCCGACAGGGTGACGTCACCGGCGTACTCCTCGGCGCTACCGCCCTCGGAACTCACCTGAGCGACCGTTTCCTTCGCCCGCTCGGGCACAAGATCATTGACCACCACATGAGCGCCGTGGGCGGCGAGCAGGCGCGCGGTCGCCCGTCCGATACCCGATCCGGCGCCGGTGACGATCGCTAAGCGGTTGTCCAGACTGCCGGTCAAGCAGTCCACCTCCGAATGGTCGACGCATCATCAAGCAGGCAGATAAGTTAAATCTAACAAAACAAACTCGACATGGAATGGAGAACGGCGATGGCGGGGACGCTCGTCGGCCGCAAGGCCCTGATCACCGGCGCCGGGCAGGGGGTCGGCCGTGGCATCGCCCTGGCCGTCGCCGCGCAGGGCGCGGCTGTCGCCCTCGTCGGGCGGACCGAGTCGAAACTGATCGAGGTCGCCAAGGAGGTCCATGAGCTCGGCGGCCGGGCGCTGACCATCCCCGCCGACGTGACCCGGCCGCAGGACATCGCCAGGAGCGTGACCGCGACGGTCGAGGGGCTCGGCGGTCTGGACATTCTCGTCAACAACGCCCAGCAGACCGCACTCGGCTCCATCCTCGACGTCGAGGAGTCCGTTCTCCAGGCATGCTGGGAATCCGGGACGCTCGCCGCCTTCCGGCTGATGCGCGCGTCCTACCCGTATCTGCGTAACGGCGGCGTTGTGATCAACCTGGGCAGCTCGACCTCGGTGAATCCGATGCCGGTCGGCCGGGGTGTCTACGCGTCGGTCAAGGCCGCGACCCAGACGCTAGGCCGGGTGGCGGCCGCGGAGTGGGGCAAGGACGGAATCCGGGTTCTGACCGTGCTGCCCGCGTCCACCAGCCCCGCCGCGGATGCGTGGGCGCAGGCACAACCCGAGGAGTACGCCCGGAGTCTGAGCAACATCCCGCTGGGCCGGCTGGGCGACCCGCGCCACGACATCGGCGACGTGGTCGCATTTCTGTGCAGCGACGCCGCCAGCTACATGACCGGTACGACGATCGCGCTCGACGGCGGCCAGGCGTTCCTGCGCTGACCGAGCCCGCGTCCCGCCAGCCGGGTCGTCCGCCAGCCGGGTCCCGGCGGACGACCACCGCGATGCCGCACGTACCGATCACGTATGGATCCGCCTACGGATCACGTGCCGATCACGTGCCGATCGCGTGCACACCGCCGTCCACATGAATGATCTCTCCGGTGGTGGCGGGGAACCAGTCCGACAGCAGCGCCACGCAGGCCTGGGCCGCGGGGCCGGTGTCAAGGATGTTCCAGCCGAGCGGCGCGCGCTCGTCCCAGACAGCCTCGAACCGCTCGAAGCCGGGGATGCTCTTGGCTGCCATCGTGCGCAGCGGCCCCGCCGCTACCAGGTTGACCCGGACGCCCCGAGGTCCGAGATCACGGGCGAGATAGCGGGTCGCGGACTCCAGCCCGGCCTTGGCCACACCCATCCAGTCATAGGACGGCCATGCCACCGCCGCGTCGAAGTCCAGCCCGACGACCGAGACCCGCTCGCCGAACAACGGCAGGGTCGCCCGGCACAGCGCGGCCAACGACCAGGTCGAGACCTGCACCGCGGTGGCGACCTCGGCCCACGGTGCCTCCACGAACGGCTTGCCGCCCAGCACGGATTCGGGCGCGAAACCGATCGCGTGCAGGACACCGTCCAACCCATCGGTGTGCTCAAGGATCCGGTCGGACAACGCGCTCAGGTGCTCTTCGTCGGTCACGTCCAGCTCGATGACGGGAGCCTCGTCGGGGAGCCGCTTGGCGATCCGACGGGTCAGCGACAGCCCGCGACCAAATCCGGTCAGCACCACCGTCGCGCCCTGTTCCTGAGCGATCCGGGCGACCCCGAACGCGATGGACGCGTCGGTCAGGACGCCGGTGACGAGGATGCGCTTGCCTGCAAGGAGTCCACTCACAGGCGGCATCCTGCCAAACATCACCAGGTGCTGGCGAGACGCCGCACCGACAAATTCACCCGCCGCGAACCGTAGCTCTCCCACGACCGACAAGCCTCATGATGATCGTCGCGAGGACGCTGGCCGCCACGGACGCGACGAGCACCGCGGTGGCCGCCCGCTGCTGGGCGCCGATGTCGTCGAGGGCAAGCCGTGACATCAGCAGGCTGACGGTGAACCCGATACCGGCCAGCACACCGCGAGCAGGCCGTCGGCCACCAGCGCCCCGGCGCTCAGATGGTTCAGATGCAACCAGGACGGGCCGAAGCCCAGCTGCGCATCCCGGACCTCCCGGTACGTGCCGCCGGCGACGTTTGCCCACACCAGGGCGATCAGGGTGGCTCCCAGCAGCAGGAAGCCACCGGTGGTCTCCTGGCGGAGGAACTCGGCGAACTCCTCACGGCTCGACAGAACCTGGGGGACGCGGGAATGTGTGGTCGCTCGCGTGCGTGCCACCGGTTTCCTTCCGGGAACGTCGGCGTCGGCCGCCGACCAGACTTCCCGGCACACCTGTAGATAGCTGAGCTGGGAGTCATTGTGACACGGTTGACCGCGCGTTTTCTGCCAGTCAGCTGCGGCGCCCACGAGGTTCCGCCACGACGCGCGGCCGCGAACGGCGCACCACCGCGCGGGTGACCGGCTCGACCACCCGCGCGGCCAGCGGGCCGACGATCGCCATGATCAGTACATAGCAGGCCGCGAACGGACCAAGCCGCGGCTCGATCCCGGCGCTGATCGCCAGACCCGCTATGACGATCGAGAACTCGCCCCGCGCCACCAGCGCAGTCCCGGCCCGCAACCGTCCCATCGGCCCAATCCCGACGCGGCGCGCCGCCCACCATCCGGTGAGGATTTTTGTCCCGACCCCGGCGACCGCCAGCAGGGACGCGGCGAGGAGCACCGGGGGAAGTTCGGCCGGGGAGGTCTCCAGCCCGAAGAAGACGAAGAAGACCGCGGCGAACAGATCCCGCAGGGGGCTGAGTACCTCCCGCGCGCCCTCGGCCACCGGCCCGGACACGGCTATGCCGACCAGGAACGCGCCGACCGCCGCGGACACCTGGAGCTTCTGGGCGGCACCGGCCACCAGCAGGGCGAGCCCCAGCACCCGTAGCAGCAGGACCTCGTTGTTACGGTCGGTCCTGGGGTCGTAGACGATGCGGCTGACCGTGTCGCCGAAGCCCAGCGCGAGCACGAACACGGCAACCAGTGCGCCGAGCGCGACAGCGAGGGTGAGCCCGCCCCGGGCGAGTGTCTGATGGGCCAGCACCGCGGTGAGAACGGGCAGGTACACCGCCATCGCCAGGTCCTCCAGGACGAGCACCGACAGCACCACGGGTGTCTCGCGGTTACCGACCCGTCCCAGGTCATCAAGGACTTTCGCGATGATCCCGGATGATGAGACGGCGGTGACCCCGCCGAGGACCAGCGCGGCCAGCGGACCCCAGCCGAGCAGGAAGGCTGCGACCACTCCAGGCACCGCGTTGAGCGTCAGGTCGACCGCGCCCGCAGGGGCGTGTTGACGCAGGCCGGCGAGCAGCTCCCTCGCCGTGTACTCCAGGCCGAGGGTCAACAGCAGAAGGACGACCCCGATCTCGGCGCCGAGCTCGATGAACTCTTCGCTGGCGTGCAGCGCGAGCAGCCCACCACGTCCGAAAGCAAGCCCACCCAGGAGGAAGAACGGGATCGGAGAGATCCCAATGATGTTGGCGATGTGCCCGAGCACACCGAGGGTGAACAGGACCGCCCCGAGCTCGAGGAGCGTCGTGGCGGTGTCCATCGCAGCCGCGGTACCCGGGATCTCAGCCGCCGCGGAGCAGCTCGGCCAGCACGCCGCTCTCCTCGGCGGTCAGCATGAGCGACGTCTCCTCGATGTTCACTGCCAGCCCCACCGCCGCGCCCGGCCCGGGGCGTCCTCGGTCACGGTCAACGATCGCACGCTCCGTTCGCTGGGTACCGTGGCAACAATGTCCCACCGCAGGTGGCACTCGGCCGATGGACACGCAGCGGACACGGCGGCGCCTGGTCAACCGGACCCGCGTCCCGTCCCGCATGACGTCCCGCGAGAAGGCGGTGCCGCGGTGCTCAACCGCAGTGCCCGCCTGGTCCGCCGGATCGTGGTGACCGTGCTCGGAGTGGGCGTGCTCGGGGTGGGGGTTGCGCTGCTCGCCCTGCCCGGCCCGGGTTTCCTCATCGTCGCGCTGGGGTTCTTCATCCTGAGTCTGGAGTACCCATGGGCCCGGCGGCGGTTCGAACGGGCGCGGCAGAAGGCCGCCGACCTTGCTGACCAGGCCGCGGCGGCGGTGTGGTCATCCGTTTTCACGATCGTCTTCGGGCTGGCCATGGTTGCCGCCGGCGTCGCGTGGATTGTCGTGGAAGCGCTGCCTTTCTCCTCTCCGTGGACGGGCGGCAGCCTCATCTTCGGCGGCCTGGTGATCCTGATCACGATGCTGGTCAGCCTGTGGCAGGCCCGACCGGTGCGCGACGCCGGCCGATCGACCCGCGGCTGACGCCGCTGCGCGCCGGTAGCTGTACGCGGGGTCAGGCCGCCGTCCAGGTTTCGCTGTGTTCCCACAGCAGCCGGGCGAGCTCATCGCTGACGACCCGGCTCGGTTGCCGTTCGCGGCAGTTGTCGTAGAAACGGCCGGTCACGCCCGCCAGCTCCGGGGCCGTGGCGCAGTAGACCGATGTGCGGGCGCCGTCCTCGGTGGAGCGCATCGGCATTTTGATCAGCGGCCGGATCGGCCAGGGCACCCGCCGCCAGATGTCGGACGCCACCGCGCCGGGGTTCACGGCGTATGTCGTGACACCACGACCGGCCAGCCGACGGCCGAGCTCCTGGGTGAACAGTACGTTGCACAACTTGGACACCGCATATTCGGGAAATCCGGTGATGCTGTGCGTGGGTTTGCGTAGCATTGTGAAGTCGATCCCCTTGGCCCGGTAATGCCCGTCGCTGGAGACGGTGACAACGCGAGCAGGCGCACTGGCCACCAGACAGTCGAGCAGGGCGGTGGTGAGCAGGAAATGGCCGAGGTGGTTGACCCCGAAAGCCAGCTCGAAGCCATCCCGGGTGATGCCCTGATGCCCGGCGACACCGGCGTTGTTGATGAGCCCGTGCAGCGGCTGACCCAGAGCGAGGAAGTCCTCGGCGCACCGACGCACGGACGCCAGGTCGGCAAGGTCCAGGGAAAGGAAGGCGACGGCCTCGTTCCCGGTCGTCCGCACGATGTCGTCAACGACGGCTCGCCCCTTGGCCTCCGATCGGCAGGCGATGTACAGCCGCCCGCCACGCAGAGCAAGATCACAGGCCGTAGCCAGACCAATCCCGGTGTTGGCGCCGGTCACCAGGAACGTTTGCCCGACAAGATCCTTCATGTGACCGATCCAATCATGATCGATACCTCCGTCTACCGCGAAGGCCGGCCCTGGTGGCTGTGCACACAGAGATCAGACGATCATCGGGCGATGTCGGCGATCTATGCACCGATCCACCGACAGTTCAGGATACCGGCCGATAAGCAACATCATTACGAGTGAACGCAGCGCTACCCGCCGACAGGCGGCCAACACGACCCGTCCACCCGAAACCGCACGCCTGGTGATGGTGCCGTCACCGCCCGCCGTGGGTAGGACGGCTACACGACGTGGTCGACGTGGTCGGGGTGGCTCCTGGCGGCCGTGCCGGTCGTGTGGCCGACATCTCCGAGGGAAGGAACAAACAGTGGCGGCGACGAGCTGGTTCTTCGAACCCGGTCACACCGGCGCGCAGTTCACGGCCAGGCACATGATGGTCACCTACGTGCGAGGGCAGATCAAGAACATTCGCGGGTCCATAGAGGTCGACCCGGACGAACCCGAGAACGCACGCATCGAGGCGACGCTGGACGCGACCGGGGTGTACACCGGCGAACCCAACCGGGACGCCCACCTGCGCAGTGCCGACTTCTTCGACGTGGACCACCATCCGACATGGACGTTCACGGGAACGCGGGTGACCCAGGTGAGCGCGACGGAGTTCGACGTCACCGGGGAGCTGACCATCCGTGGGACCACCCGCCCGGTGACTCTGGCCGTGACATATCTGGGCCAGTGGGATACGCCCTGGTGGGAGAACGGTCAGAACCTCGGGCCACGGCGACGTGCGGGTTTCGTCGCCGCGACCCGTATCAACCGGCACGACTTCGGCGTGAGCTGGAACGACGTGGTCGACCGTGGCGGCGTCGTCGTCAGCGACATGATCGACGTCACCGTCGACGTCGAAGCCGTCCTGGAGACCACCGGGAGCACGTCCTAGTGCGAGAGGCGATCATGGTTTGCACGCTGGAAGAACAGGTCGAGCGACACCCTTGCATGTGGCCTGACGGGGCTACTTACATGAACGACAAGCTAGATCACCTGTGCTACTGCGATGCGGTAGAATCCAGCGGTCGACTCATGCCGACCGAGTGGTTCAAGATAACGTACAGCTGCGTCGCGTGCCGACTGATCCGAGATCAGCGTTATGCCACGCTCGGCCAGGTAGCCGGGCAACTCGGACGGATCGAGGCCGAACTTCCACGGCTCACCGGCACCGCGGACCGTTGCCAGCCATTGCGCCGCGCCGTCGAATCCGCCCGTGTTGTCCAGCGCGCCGCGGTCGACGTAGGTGAAGATGATGTGACTGCCAGCGGCTGTCGCGATCGTAAGCCACCGCAACGTCGCATCGACGGTCTCGGCGGTCAGGTACTCGGTGACCCCCTCCCAGATGACGGCCGTACGGTCGGTGATGAAACCGGCCTGCCGCAGCGCTGCGTCGACGTCACCCCGCTCAAAGTCGGCCGGAACAAAGCGGACGTGCGCATATGATTTCGACGGGATTCTGCGGTGGATCTGGCGCCGTTTGCCTGCCTGCGTGGCAGGGTGATCGACCTCGAAGACCGGCAGCGACGCGAGCGCGGGAATCCGGTAGGCGCGACTGTCGTAGCCTGCGCCGAGCAGTAGCACCTGCTGTGTTCCCGCCGCGACCGCATCGCCCAGTAGATCATCGATGAGACGGGTGCGTACCACCGCGGAGCTTCGTGGACCGCTGGTCCACCGCCTGTCGATGTAACCGGGTATTGCCCCACCGACCAGCGGCAGGCCCGCCAGGCGTGCTATGAACCGGTATCTCGAACGGAGAAACCTGACCGCATACGGGTCGACGAACAGTCTCGCGCCGCCGCGCCGCGACTCCAACGCCCGGAACAACGCCACGTGCTCGGCGGTGCGGCTCGATCTGTGTTCAACAGCCCGCGGTTTCATTAATGGAAATCCCATTTCGCGACGAGAAGGATGGCAGAACCTCACTACTGGACAGCGGAGCTCACTGACGGATTGAGGTTGAGTGGGAGGTGTTTCAAGCCGCGCTGATTGCTGGAGTAGGTGCGCACGATACCGTCGTAGTCAACCTGGTATGTGGGGTGGCGAGACAGCAGTTCTTCGAAGGCGACCCGCGCCTCGAGGCGGGCGAGTGCCGCGCCGAGGCAGAGGTGAATACCATAACCAAACCCCAGTTGTCGACCCACGTCCCGCCGGATGTCCAGGCACTCCGGGTGCGAATATGTCCGCTCGTCGCGGCACGCCGCTGCGATGAGTAGCAGGACCCTGTGGTCGGCGGGGATGACCGTGCCGTGTATCTCGATGTCACGGCTGGTCCAGCGGCCCGTGTACTGGGCCGGCGGGTCCATACGCAGCATCTCCTCGACGGCGTTGGGAATGAGCGATGGGTCGCGGGCCAGCTCGGCCCGCGCCGCAGGCGCTTCGGCCAGGCGCACCGCACCGCTGGAGACCAGCTTCATGACCGTCTCGTACCCCGCCACGGTTAGTTCCGCCACCCGGCCGAGGAGCTGATGGTCGTCGAGGTAGTACTCGGTGCCGTCACCGGCGACGACCGGCGTGTGAATGAGAAGACTCACCAGGTCGTCGGTGGGACGGCCGCGGCGCTCGGCAATGAGGGCGAGGAGGATCTGCGCGAGTTCCGCCGCCGCCTTTGCCGCGCTGGCCGGCAGGACACCCGGTGTATCCGCGATGTCGCGCTCCATCAGTCGACCGCACAGATCGCGCACGAGATCTCGTTGGTCGACCGGCAGACCCAGTATCTCGGCCGTTATAACCATGGGCAGCCTGGCGGAGAAGCCGGCAACCAGATCTATCCGGCCGGCGTCACGCGCGTCGTCGAGCAACATAGTGGTCACCTCGCGGATGCGAGGTTCAAGTTCCTGTATCCGGATAGCGCTGAAGCGCCTGGTCAGGATCTTCCGGTTCCAGTCGTGTTCGGGGGGGTCGGTGGTGAGGAGGGTGTCGAAACCGTCCTCCAGCCCCTCCAGCGTGGTCCCGTGCGAGGTGAGGAACGTCTCCGCGTCGAGAAACGCCGCGAGGACGTCCTGGTAGCGGGTCAGGGCGTAGAAGCCACGTTCGGCATTGTGGTATACGGGGACGTTGTCGCGTAGCCAACCGTAGGTGGGATAGGGGTCTTCGGCCATGGCCGGCGAAAAGGGGTCGTACTCCACTTTCTCTCCAAGGCTGTTGTTGCCGGGCCTGGTGTTGGTTTCGGCGCTGACGTGAGTGGGCGCGGGTGCCCCCGAGGGCACGGCGGCATCTTGACCGATCAGTGAGCAACGCCGGAGGCCGTGAGAAGACGCCTCTCGGGCGGCGTACCCACCTCCTCGTAGAGCTTCTCCAGGTTCTGCGGAGCGAAGAACTCCTCGCCGGGGTATCCGCCGGCAACCATCGCAAAGAACTTCTTCAGGTAGTCCGGACTCTGACTGACTGCGTTGAGTGCGGAGTAGAAGAACGGGGGTGGTGTGAGCGAGGCCATGGTGACGGTCAGTTGAAAGACTCCGGCACTCTCCTCGTCGCGGCGCCTGGCATATTCGGCGACCGCATCGTCTATCGAACGCTCGCCGGACAGGCCGAGGTGCAGGTGGTCTGCCAACATTTCACCGTATTTGAAGGCGTCGGTGATACCCCAGCCGGTGATCGGGTCCTTGTGGTATCCCGCATCCCCGACGAGGGCCCACCCCGGGCCGTGGGACTGCCGGTAGTAGTTGTCCGCATAACGGATTGCACGGAAGTTCTCCTCTCGCCTTCCGCGGGCCCGGAGATCCTCGCCGAGTTCGGGAACGACCCGGTCGAACACCGACTGGAAGCTGCCTTCGACATCCGCGCGGAACTCACGGTACCGATCCGGCTTGCGCATGACTGCCAGCATGTGTAGACCGTCGTTGGTCGGACAGGTGGCGAACTGTTGCTCATCGCGAATCCGGTTATGATGTCCCCAGTCGAGACCGGAGTAGTAGGAGTAGTAGACGAAGCCGGCAGCGGGAATCACGCGGTGGAACTCGGCGTTGACCTTGGCCGCGACGGTCGAGCTGGAGCCGTCCGCACCCACTACGAAGCGACCGCGGAACTCCTTTTCCGTTCCGTCTCCCGCCAGGCCTCGTATGCCGGCGGTACGCCCGCCCTCGAAGAGTACGTCGGTCGTGGTGAAGCGCTCGATGACCTCCGCGCCGGCTTCGCGAGCGGCATCGACCAGGATCTTGTCGAGGACGGTCCGACGTGGGCAGTAGACCTCGGTGAGCCCCTCGACAGAATCAGCGAAACCCTCGGTATAGATGTCAGCAATGGAAAAACGCATATGTCGTACAGGCGGCACTCCCGTCGCTTGAAGACGGCCGAGAAGCCCCCACGCATTGAGCCGCGCAAGGCCTGCCTGGTGTATGAAGTGCGTCGAAATGGTATCGCTCGGGAACGTGGCTCGGTCCACGACGAGGACCCGATAGCCGTATCGTGCGAGTAGCATCGCCACCGGCGACCCGGAGCAGCGTGCACCTACAACAATTACATCATACATAGGAATACGCTCCAGCCATCGAGATTAACGTCGCCGACCAGGATGGGTGGGACGTGGCCGTTCGTCAGCTGAACTGCGCAAGCACGCCGTCGACCGTGCCACGAACGGACGGAGACAGGTCTCGCCAGCTGTCGTCGAGGTCGGCTGCAAAGGAACGCCGATAGCCCGAGTCTCGCGAACGGACACCGGGCGTGTAGCCGGAGTGGAACTGAACGGACAGTTTGAGACCCGGTGCGGTCGCGGTGGCGATCGGGCCCGCGCCGAGCGCATGGGCATCGAATATCTGCAACTCGGTTCTGTCCGGGTGGTGAACAAAGATGACGGCCCAGCCGGTGCCGCCCTCGGGGTCGGGTACGAACACCGGTGACTCGCCGACGGCCCCGGCGGGAAACGACCAGGCCGACTGTTCGGTCATCGTGTCCAGGTCAATACATACCAGCGACGACGGGATCTCGCGGGACGGCAGGTCCTCGACCGGGACGATGCGGTAGGGGTGATTTCTGTACATCTCGACGAGACGGGTGACCAGCATCTCCGGGTCGCATCCCCAGTATGCCTGCCACAGGTAGCGGCCGTGCTCCAAACCCGGGCACCGCATGTCGCGGCCGTACAGCAGAGTGGCCCAATGGCGGGCAGGATCAAGAAAGACACGGCTGTCCTTGACCTCACCCGTCCGGCCGTCGATGACGTAGCGACCCACCGGCGACGCGTCAACCGGTGCGGACACGAATCCATGCAGACCCTTGGGGAGTTCGGAGCCGCTCCCCCAGACGCTGTCGGCGTCGGTGAGCGCGTAGTTGAGATCCCAGCCGTTCGAATGGGCAAGGTACATGGTCACGTCATCGCCGTCCTGCCGGTAGTCGGCGAAGTGGTGGAACGACTCACAGGGAACGCGGGCGTGGGTCGCAGGCACGCTGCGACCACGGCACGTCGCCGTGAGATCACTTTTCGCCACCAGGTAGATATCCGTGAAGGGCAGGTGCGGTTTGGTGCGGTTACGTCCGGCCACACTGCCCGGTTCCTGCTGAAACCCGATCTCGGTGACGATGACGTAGTCCTGCGTCACCGTCACTTCGTGGACGCCTTGGACCAGGTGCGCGCCGGGGACGTGCCACGTCTCCAGCGGGCCGTGGCCGTCCCAGCGCACGACCCACAGCGGTCCTTCCACATCAGTGGTTGACGCGCCGCGTGGACGGAGGTTGGTGTTGCACCACCACATGCAACCGTCGTCGAGATCCTCGACCGGGTGCGATGCTGTCCGCACACCCGGGAACAGCGGATGCGGCGCCACCTCGGGGTACTCGCCGACCCCGCCAAGGAAGGTACTGAACTCCAGCGTCACCGGGTCGAACTCGACCGGCCGCTGGCTCAGCCCGGTGAGCAACAGCCTTTCGCCGAAGAAGTGGGGTGCCACATTCGTCAGCGATGGATGTGCACCCACCATCAGCTGCCTCAGCTCGGGCTGTGGCACCGCTCGCGTCAGTCCGCCGAGAAGGGCCAGATCGGGTGTGACGACCCGCTTCGTGCGCCAATGCCTCGTGGCCAGGTTCACATGGGTGAGGATGCCCGGCCCGGCAAACATGAAGTCGACCGCGGTCGGCTGGGACGGTCCGATGAGGAAAACATGCCCGGCCAGAGCGTCGGGCCACCGTCCCGCGGTCACCGTGAGATCGACGTCGTATTCGGTACTCGGCTCGAGAGCGTGATGAAGTGCGTGATCCATTCCATTTTCCTTCGAGTTCGATTCGGCGGGCCTTATTCAGAACTCGGGTCGCGATCGGCATCGCTACAGGTCAGCGCCGGTACGACTCTTCCGATCAAGGAGTTTTGACTAGCGCCCAATGACTGAATCCCGGCCGTACGAACCTCGTGAACGTGACCGGGTGACAGTGACCTGGGAACCGGCTGGTCTGCGACCCCCAGGGACTGGGGGTCGCATTCTGCCTGGCCAGGTGCACCTCGCCGCCGTTGGCGGTTAGATCCTTACGGACATATGATCAACATCGACGAC
The DNA here is from genome assembly GCF_963555955.1 of Protofrankia sp. Cas3. NCBI lineage: Bacteria > Bacillati > Actinomycetota > Actinomycetes > Frankiales > Frankiaceae > Protofrankia > Protofrankia sp. Cas3. The sequence goes on along the minus strand of NZ_CAUVXP010000003.1, from coordinate 4,935 downwards.
AGGCGGAGCCCCCGAGGCAAGTGAGCACAAGCCGCCCGAGGTCTCCGGCACGCCGGGCTCAGGCCTTGAACCGGACGGGCAGACTCGCCAGACCGCGGATGAGGATGTTCGGCTTGTACGGAGGGGTGGCGCTGAGCAGCTCGGTGGATCTGACCCGACTCACCAGCGCGTCGAGGAAGATCTCCATCTCCAGCAGGGCGAGTGGCGCGCCCAGGCAGTAGTGGTGGCCGAGACTGAAGGACAAATGACGCGAGACCGGGCGTTCGCCGTAGAATCGGGTGACGTCGAGCCGGTCTGGTTCGTCGTAGGCGTCAGGGTCACGGTTCGCGCAGGCGATCAGAGCGACCACGCCTTCCCCGGGAGCGAAGGTCCGCCCACCGATCACGAGCTCCCGCTTGGCGGCACGGGTGTTCATGTGAATGGGCGAGTCGTAACGGAGCAGCTCGTCCACGGCCCTGGGTATCAGCTCCGGCCTCGTGCCCAGCAGATCGAGCTGGTCGGGGTTGCGCAACAGGGCAAGGGCACCGTTGCCGACCAGGTTCACGGTCGTCTCGTGACCCGCGATGATCAGGGTGATGCAGGTGCCGAGAACTTCCTCCGCGGTGAGCCTGTCGCCCTGGTCCTCCACCGCGGCCAGGGAACTGATCAGGTCGTCGCCGGGGCTGCGCCGCCGTTCCTCAACAAGTTGACGGAAGTATGCGGCGAACTCCGGCAGCGCCGCGTTGCGGGCGGCCAGCGCCTCGGCCGTCATGTAGACGTCGGGATCGAACGCGCGCGAGAGCGCCTGCGACCACTTCTGCACGAGCGGATGATCCTCGGCGGGCACGCCCAGAATCTCGCAGATCATGGTGAGCGGCAGCGGGTAGGCCATCATCTCGATCAGATCGAACTCGCCGGCGTCCAGCGCGGCGTCAAAAAGGCTGTCCACCAGTTCGGTGATGCGTGGCCGGAGCTCGGCCACCCGCCGCGCGGTGAATCCCTTGGTGACCAGGCCGCGTAGCCGGGTGTGGTCGGGTGGCTCCATCCACAGGAACGTGTCGGGGAAGGCCGCTGCCGGGATGGTGGGGTGCAGCTGCTCGGCTTCCTTGTCGTGCCCCCAGTCCGCACTCTGCAAGATCTTGACGCAGTCCGTGTACCGGGTTGCCAGGTGCAACCCGATGGCGGACATGTGGAGTGGTCCGGCGGCTCGTAGCTCCTCGTATCGGGAGTACGGATCGGCGCGGTTCGCCGGATCGAACAGCTCGCCCAACAGGGGCGGTACGACCATGTCGGTCCGCGTGTTCGCCGGGCTGGTTGCCACGTCCATTTCGGCTCCCTCTCACGATTCTTCAGCGCTTCTCCGGTCACCGGTCGTCAGCGTCGAGCGCACCGGCGGATACGCTGACGCCCACGTCGGGAACGGAAATCGCCGAACGTGTCAGATCGTCCGGTAAAAAGCTATACCAGCAGAGCCGACTGGCGCCACGGTGAACGGTTCATTGACATACCGAGGCAAGATTCCGACGGGTTTTCGTCCGACCGGCCACGCCACATCCCGTCGCATCATTGCGTCCATGAATGGATCTATCGGATGGCTCAATAATTAAAAAGCCGGCCAAACAGACGAGAATAAGATTCGAGATGACCCGACCATGCTGGCGGTGAACCACCTGTCGGTGGCGAACGCAGGACGGCCACGGAGGCGTGATGGTACACGGTAGGACAGTCCGGAAGCCGAAGCAGGAATTCACGTCCGACGCTGATGATCCGTTCCAGGGCCAGCCCACGCTGGTTCCCCCGACCGCCGACGGCCGTGGCCACGCGGTCGTCCTGGGCGCCGGCATCGCCGGGCTGCTCGCCGCCCGGGTGCTCGCGGCAACCTTCGACCGGGTCACCGTGTTCGAGCGGGACGTCCTTGCCGACCCCGATGCCGACCCCGATGCCGACCCCGAGGCAGACCCCGAGGCAGACCCGCGTCGCGGCGTGCCCCAGGGTCGCCACCTGCACGGCCTCCTCGACCGTGGCCGTCAGATCATGGAGGAACTGTTTCCCGGACTGACCGCCGAACTCGGCGCGAGGGGTGCTCCCACGATCGAGACGCTGGTCGGTTCCCGCTGGTACCTACGGGGGCTGCGGGTCCACCCGACCGAGACCGGGCTGATCTCGATACTCGCCAGCAGACCGCTGCTGGAAGCCGTCATCCGGACGAGTCTGCGCGGGACCGCGGGGGTGGAGTTCATCCAGCGGGCAGCCGCGACCGAGCTTGTCGCAGCTCCCGGCGCTCCCGGGCACATCATCGGCGTGCGGGTCCTGCGATCGGCCCGAACCGTTGCGGATGGCCCCGGGCCGGGCTCGGGCCCGGGGCCGGCGGCCGGCGAGCGGGCGGAGTTCGTCGGTGCGGAGTTCGTCGGTGCGGACCTCGTCGTCGACGCGACCGGACGCGGTTCCCGCGGCCCGGACTGGCTCGCCGCCCTCGGCCTGCCCCGGCCGTCGGAGCAGCGGGTCGACGTGGACCTCGGCTATGCGTCGCGGTTCTACCGCCGTAAGCCCGACGACCTTGACGGTCACCGCTCGATCATCATTTCGACGATGCCCGGGTTCCGTGGCGGCGGAGCCGTAGCGCTCGAGGGCGAGCGTTGGCAGATAACGCTTGCCGGGATGCTCGGCGACCATCCGCCGACGGACCCCGACGGTTTCGAGGCGTTCGCCCGGACGCTGCCCGTTCCCGACATCCACGACCTGGTCGCTTCGGCGGAAGCGCTCAGTGACCCGATCCCCCACCGCTTCTCCGGTTCGCTGCGTCGACGCTACGAGCGTCTGACGAACCCACCGGTCGGGTTCCTCGCCATCGGCGACGCGATCTGCAGCTTCAATCCGCTCTACGCCCAGGGGATGACGGTGGCGGCCCAGCAGGCGCTGGCCCTGCGGACCTGTCTGGAGGCCGGTGGCCCGGATCTGCCCGCGCGCTTCTACCGGCAGGCCGGCCGCCTCGTGGACGCCGCATGGGAGATGGCAACCGGCGCAGACCTTCGCTATCCCGGCGTGCAGGGGCGACGCGGCCTACGCGGCCGGCTGGTCGGGGCATACGGCGAGCGGGTACAGATCGCCGCACATCACGATGCCACGGTGGCCGGCGCGCTGATGAATGTGCTGAACCTCGTGGAGGCTCCCACCGCGCTGCTGCGGCCCGCTGTGGTGGCGGGCGTCGTCCGGTCCGGTCGGGCACGTCCGTCCCTACCTGGGCAGCTGCCACCCGCCACCCGCCACTGACCCGGGTTGACTGACCCGAGTTTGGCCGCCGTCAGGGCGCCAGCCGGACGGGGAGGGTCTGGAGGCCACGCACGACCAGGTGTGCCCGGTAGGCGAGTTGGTCTGTGCTCAGAGCGAGGCGCGGAACGCGGCGGATGAGCGCCCGCAGAGCGATCTCTGTCTCAAGGCGGGCGAGCGGCGCGCCGAGACAGTAGTGGATGCCCAGGCCGAAACCGAGGTGCCGAAGGGCCGGGGCCGGCCCGCCGTAGCGGGTGATGTCGAACCGGTCCGGATCCCCGAAGGCGTCGGGGTCCCGTTGGGCGGCGGCCAACAGGGTGACGACGACATCGCCTGATCTGAAGGCACGCCCGGACACCTCGGTATCCTGTAGCGCAAGGCGTCCGATGAACTGTATGGGTGGGTCGTAGCGCAGCGTCTCGTCGATAACCGCAGGTACCAGGTCGAGATCAGCATGCACGGTCGCGAGCTGGTCGGGATTACGCACCAGTGCCAGAACCGCGTTGCCGATCAGATTGACCGTGGTCTCGTACCCGGCGACCAGCAGCAACGCACAGAGTTCCAGCAGTTCGGCCTCGGTCAGCCGGTCACCCTGTTCGCGCACCGCCACCAGGTTGCTGAGCAGATCATCCGTAGGCCGGTTCCGCCGGTCCGTGATCAGATCCGTGAAATAGGCGTCGAACTCACGGGTGGCGTCGACGCGCTGGGCCAGTTCGGCGGGTGTAAGTAGATGGTCCGGATCGAGCCCACGGGTCAGCGCGGCCGCCCAGCCCCGGAACGTCTCCTCGTCCCGCGCGGGCACGCCCAGCAGTTCGCAGATAAGGCGCAGCGGGAGCGGGCGGGCGAACACGTCGATCAGATCCACCTCGCCCGCGGCCTGCGCGGCGTCGATCAGGGAGTCGACGAGTGCGGTGATCTGGGGCCGCAGACCGGAAATGACCCGGGGGGTGAAAGCCTTGCTGACCAGTCCGCGCAGCCGGGTGTGATTGGGCGGATTCATCCGCAGAAACGACCGGAGCCCGCCGTCGAGCGCGTCACTCGGGCGCCACGCATTGGTTCCTTCTTCGCTGCGGCCCCACTCCGCGCCCTGGAGAACGGCCACACAGTCCTGGTAGCGCGTGAGGATCGTGACCTGCTGCGCACCCAACGGCAGGCGGTAGAACGGATCGGCCTCGCGCAGGGCGCGGTAGCTCGGGTAAGGATCGGCGCGCCGTTCCGGTGCCGGGTCGAACGCACCGAAAGCCGGCGGTATGGCGGGAGCGACCACACTCGATGTCGAGGCAGAGTTCACGACCAGCCCTTCCTTCGCACGATCATCCGGTATGCGACGGCGCATGCCGGCCAGGCCCGCGCCGGGCCGGCGCAGTTCGGCCATGCCGCCCTAATTCAGCCGTGCGATTGGCGACTGGCTGTCAGACAAACACTCGCCGGACGACGTTGCTCTCGGATGAATCGCCGCTGAATGCAGGACGGCAGGAATCGCACAGCGCGCCCTGCACACCGGTCATCCACTCCCGAAGCAGGTTGGTGCGGACCAGAAACGATCTTTCGAGCTTTGTGCGATCAACAAGGCCGCTTTCAGCGCACAAACCTCGAAAAATCATCAACAGACAGCCCTGTGACCCGGCAACCCGGTGGTCTGGTCGCGGCCCACGGACGAGCCGAGTCTCGCCAGTAGATCACGGCCAT
>NZ_CAUVXP010000002.1:66312-99176 GCF_963555955.1 Protofrankia sp. Cas3 | reverse complement strand
GGCGATGGGTGGGCTGGCCGCGCAGCCGGCGGTCGCCTCGGTGATCGCCGGCGCCACCACGGCGGAACAGGTCCGAGCGAACGCCGCGGCCGGAGAGTGGCAGCCACGGGCCGACGACCTCGCAGTCCTCGACAAGATTGCCCCGACCCGACGCCCGAGTTCCTGATGCCGCCCACGCGGCGGCGGCTGACACCAGTCAGCGGTAGGTCAGTTCGGTCGTGATGGCGACCTTTGGGACCTACGCCCGACGTCCGTTGGCCTTGGCCGTCGGTAGAAAAGGTCGTGATAGCGCTACGTGCCACCTACCCCAACACGGGAGTTGGGCCCTGTGTCGTCGAAGATGGCGGTCATGGTTGAAGTGACGCTGGTACGGGGGGACATCACCGAGCAGGACGTCGATGCCGTCGTCAACGCGGCGAACTCGTCACTGCTCGGTGGCGGCGGAGTGGACGGCGCGATCCACCGTCGCGGCGGACCCGAGATCCTCGCCGCATGCCGGGCGCTGCGTGCAGGCGCCCTCGGCGGTGGTCTGCCGACCGGCCAGGCGGTTGCCACGACAGCGGGACGGCTGACCGCCCGGCATGTCATCCACGTGGTCGGCCCGGTCTGGTCGGCCACGCAGGACCGTTCGCAGCTGCTGCGGTCCTGCTACCAGCAGGCCCTGCGTGTCGCAGCCGAGCTTGGCGCCGAATCCGTGGCATTCCCCGCGGTCAGCGCGGGTGCATACGGCTGGCCACGTGAGGACGCCGCCCGCATTGCCGTGGGCACCGTCCTGGCCACGCCGACCAGCGTGCGGGAAGCCCGCTTCGTGCTGTTCGACGAGGCCACCCACGCGGCCTTCCAGACGGCTCTGGGCGAGCATCGCTGATGCTCAGCCGCTGACCGTGGCGGTGGCAGCGCCCGCACGGGTGGGCGGCCATGCCACGGTGACCTCGCCCAGTCGCCATCGCCGCACGTTGCCGCGCACCGGCCAACCGTCCGCCCGCATGGCTTCGACCGCCGCGACCCATCGTTGCCTCGGCCCGAACACCGCGCGCGGCGCCATCCGCATCCAGGCGTCGTCGAACGAGGTCAGCAACGCATGTACGTCCTCGCCTGGAACGTTGCGGGCGATCAGCGACTTCGGCAGCCGTTGCGCGATCTCGGATGGACGGCTCAGGCTCGGCAGATGCGCCGCCAGGGTGAGCGTGGTGCCACCCGGCCATGATTGCGGTGAGAACTCCCACCGGGGTCCCGGTGTCCCCGGACGCACCACCGTGCCCGCTTCGGTGGAGGCAGCGCGTGAACCGTCGATGGCGAACCAGCATGCGCGCCTGCCGATCTCGTCGCAGGTCCCTTCGACCAGCAGACCGCCGGGGGCGATCCGTTCGAGCATCGACGCCCAGGCCGGGCCGACCGCCGCGGCCTCATACTGGCGGAGCACGTTCAGCGCGCGAACCAGCACGGGGCGCAGCCCCGCGAGCTCGAATCCGCCATGGGTGAAGGCCAGCCGTGGCGGGTGGGCGGCCGGGGCCGCCGCCACCACCCGGTCCCGGTCGATCTCCAACCCGACGACCCGGACGTCGGGCACGACCCGCGCCAATCGTTCGTACAACTCAACCGTGGTAATCGGGGATGAACCAAAACCGAGATCGACGACCAGCGGGGCGGGCACACCGCGTAGGCGGGCCGCCTGCGTCCCGATGATCCAGCGATCCACCCTGCGCAGGCGATTCGGACTGGTCGTCCCGCGGGTCGCGAGCCCCAGTGTTCTGGCACGGCCAGCGGCCAGTCGAGGCTCACGACGGCGGACGGGAGAGGTACCGGACACAGCTTCACGATCGCAGGGCCCCGGTCACCCCGACCGCCGCCCCCCGAACAGCCACCGGCGGTCGGTGCAGGCCGGTCGGCACAGCGGACATCACCAAAAAGAAGATCATAATTATGCGTCGGCCGAAATCAGCCCATCGGCTCTACTGCTGGCAGTATGTACCGGGCTCCCGTCGGGACGAGGGACCCACCGCTTAGGAGACAGCCGGACCACCTCGTACCGCAGACCTCGGGCGGAGGTGCCCGCAGGGCGATGTGCATGTCATCGACCGTGTCCGGGCATGCAGGCGGCCGATCCGTTGTTCGAACACTCGGGAAGCTGGCGATCGATGCGTCCGGCTCATTGTGGAGGTGGTCGGTGCGTCGGGTCCGGTTCGGCCACCCTCGTCGGGTCGCCATGCTGTCGATGCACACATCGCCGCTGGAACAACCGGGGACCGGCGACGCGGGCGGGATGAATGTGTACGTGGTCGAGCTGTCCCGGCAGCTCGCCACGCTCGGCACCGAGGTCGAGATCTTCACCAGAGCCACCAGCAGCACGGTGGAGCCGACGGTCACCCTGGCCCCCGGGGTCACAGTGCGCCACGTCGATGCGGGCCCGTTCGGGGATGTCGGACGAGAGGACCTGCCAGCCTGGTTGTGCTCGTTCATCGTGGATGTACTGCGGGCTGAGGCCGCACAGGAGCCCGGCTGGTTCGATGTCATCCATTCGCACTACTGGCTGTCCGGCCAGGTGGGGCTCGCCCTCTCCCGGCGATGGGCGGTCCCGCTGGTGCACACGGCCCACACCCTGGCAAAGGTCAAGAACCATGCGCTTGCTGACGGTGACCAGCCAGAACCGCCGAACCGAATCGCCGGCGAGCAGGAGGTCGTCGCCGGTGCGAGCCGGATGATCGCATCCACCGCTGACGAGCGGCAACATCTCATCGATCTCTACGCAGCGGATCCGAACCTTGTCGACGTGGTGGCGCCCGGAGTCGATCTGGAAGTGTTCTGCCCTGGGGAGGCGTCGGCGGCGCGGACCCGCCTCGGCCTGCCGCCGGACGTGGTGCTGCTGCTCTTCGTCGGGCGAATCCAGCCGCTGAAGGCGCCTGACATGCTTCTACACGCCGCCGCCCATCTGCTGGCCCATGAACCGGCGTTGCGGGACCGCATGCTGGTCGCCATCGTCGGCGGACCGAGCGGCTCAGGCCTCGACCGGCCGGACGCGCTGGTCAAGCTCGCCGCCGAGCTGGGCATCTCCGATGTTGTCCGATTTCAGCCACCAGTCCCCCAGCTGGAGCTCGCCGACTGGTACCGGGCCGCGAGCGCGGTCGTCGTCCCCAGCCACAGCGAGAGCTTCGGGTTGGTCGCGCTTGAGGCCCAGGCCTGTGGAACGCCGGTCGTCGCGGCCGCCGTCGGCGGATTGCGCACGGCTGTCCGCCACGGCATTTCGGGAATCCTGGTGGAAGGACGTGATCCGGCCGCCTACGCCGATGCGCTGGCCCGGTTGATCGGTCAGCCCCGCTGGCGGCAGCGGCTCGCCGCCGGCGCGGTGCAGCGCGCCACGGAGTTCGGTTGGTCTGCGACAGCACGCGGGGTCCTGGCCGGCTACCGTGACGCAGCGGCGCTGGCGACCGTTCCAGCGACCGCCTGACGGCCTGTTGTTCCGCGCCCATCCCATATGATCACTTCGGAGGTGAACTGTGTCACTGCCTGTGGACGACATCGAGCGGGCGCGCATCGACCGTGTGATCGACGATGCCCTGGACGACATCGGCCTGGTCTACGAGCGGGTGGACGAAGGATCATTCCTGGTCACCCTGGAAGGTGACCACAGGCTCCGGACGATGACCTGGCTGATCATAGGCGACCACACCCTGCTCATCGAGGCGTTCTTCATGCGCAGGCCCGCCGAGAATCCGGCGGGCACCTACGCGTTCCTGCTTGGACGCAACGCCAGGACCTACGGCGTGCACTTCTCGATAGACCAGGTCGGGGACGTCTACCTCACCGGCCAGCTTCCGCTGACGGCGATCACCGCCGACGAGATCGACCGTGTGCTCGGTTGCACCCGTACCTACTCGGACGAAAACTTCGACCCGGCCGTCACGCTCGGGTTCGCCGGCGCCATCGAGCGGGAGAAGGCCTGGCGGGCCCGAGTCACCGCCGCCGAGACCGAGACCGAGACCGAGACCGCCGAGGCGAGCCCCCGGATGCAGCGACGCGGAGCCTCTGCAGGCCCTTGAGTGCCGGGCGCTCTTACGAGCGCACCCGTGCAAGACGCGCGGACAGGTGAGACTGCAACGGCTTGCCCTCGGCCTCCATGTCAATGGCATAGGCAAGATCACCGTCTTCGACGATGCCGTACAGCCGCTCTGAACGGTTCACCCTGCGTGCCGTGGCAGTCCGGATCACGACGTTGGACCGCAGATCCACCCGCGTACCGACCACATCACCGACGTAGATCTCGCTGATGCCGAACGGATGGGCGAGCATGACCTCGACCGTGGGAGGCCCGTCGCCATCCGGTGGCGCAACGCGCCAGAACCCGACCTCGGCGGCCAACGGGCTTCCCTCGTCGCGGCCGTCCCGAGGCTCACCGACCCACCAGGTCCGGGACTCGTACGACAGAGCCGGCCGGCCGGTGCCGGCGAAAACGACCTCCTGGCCGTAGCGGAAGCCATCCATCCCCTCGTAGCCACCGACGCCCTCACCGCGCCAGGTACCCAGGAGGAACGCCAGTGGCAGCAAACTGGGATGGAGGTCGACGACCGGCCCCGGCGGTGTGGTCACGTCGGCACCGCCGCACGCGGGCGCGTGCCGGAAACGCTCAACGCTGGCCTGCGTACAGCTTGTAGACGACGTACACGGAGAACCACCCGATGAGTACCGCCACCGTGATCAACAGTGCGGTGAAGAATATTTCCAGCACGCGCCCAGCCTATCCGTCATGCACCGGTCCGGCGCCGTGATACCAGCCCTGTGACGCAGCGGTGCGGCACCCCTGCAGCCGCACCCCTGCAGCCGCAGAGCGCGGCTGCAGGGGTGGTCTTAGCGCATCCCGTTACGCACTGGTGGGCGATGCGCTCGGTGCACCACTTGGCGGGGTGCCGGTCGGCGGGGTACCGGGAGCACCGCTCGGCGGAGTGCCGGTCGGCGCACCACTCGGCGGGGTACCACCCGGCGGGGTGCCGCCGCCACCGCCACCGCCTGAGGCCGCCGTGAAACTGGGATCAACACCAACAGCGATCGTGCCGATGAAGCCTGCGGAGGCCGACCCGACCACTGTCAGCAGGCCGTCCTGCACGCCCTTGCCCGTGTAGACCATGTCATTGGCGAGCGTGGTGATCGTGCCGGTGTGCGAACCGTATGGCTTGGTCGCCTCCACCTGCGTCACCAGGCTGTCCGAGAAGAAGAACTGACCGGTGTGGTGAGCCGTACCGCCCTCATAGGTGTTGGTGGCGCTGTCCACCGCGCCACCGGTGTAGACCTTGCAGTGGATGTGCACGGCGCGCGGGCTGTACCAGCCGGGAAAGATTGTTTTGAACTCGACGATGCCGCGACTGTTGGTGAGCTGAATTCCACGCAGGTAGGTTTTCTCGTTACCGACACCATCCTCGGCGGGCGCGCTGCCACCGGGAGTGGCAGTGGTGTAGCCCGAGTAGTAGCCCCAGGCGTCACAGTGCCAGATCTCCACCGCCGCGTTCGCCAGCGGAACACACGAATTCTTGTAGTCGACGACGGTGAGCCGCAGCGTGAGTGCGGCACCGGACTTACCCTCGGTGATGTCCTTGCGTACGAGGCTGTTGTCCAGCCAGTACGGACCCTCGGTCACCTCCGAGGTCAGCACACAGGTACTGGCCGCCGAAGTCGTGGCCGAGGGAGTCGCAGTGGCCGTGCCTGTACCCGACGATCCACCGGGGAGGCTGGTGAGCTGGCAACCAGCGAGCGCGGCTCCGCCGAGCGTGACACCACCGAGTGCGAAGAGCCTGCGCCTGTTCAACGGCGTTGCGGTGAAATCGGTCATGGCACCACGATGAGGATCCTTCCCGTCAGGACCCTTGACGCGAGCTGTGCATCGTCTGTGGGGACAGCCAACCGGCCCACTCATCGATCATCACAATGATCATGTTGATGGCGCAGGCCTCCCGGGTTCGCCGGACCGTGCAGACTGGGCCCTATGCGTTCCCTGGTCATCAAGGCAACTGCCGGTTCGGACGCGCCGGAGCGATGCTCGCAGGCGTTCACCGTCGCCGCCGTCGCAGTCGCCAGCGGTGCGGCCGTCTCCTTGTGGCTTACCGGCGAGTCCGCCTGGTTCGCGCTGCCGGGACGCGCCGCCGCATTCGTGCTGCCCGAGTCCGCACCTCTGGACGACCTGCTGGATGCGGTTCTGACCGGTGGACAGGTAACTGTCTGTACTCAGTGTGCGGCACGGCGAGGCATTGGCCCCGATGATGTACTCCCAAATGTACGCATCGCGGGCGCCGCCGTCTTCGTGTCGGAGGTGCTGGCCGAGGGAGCCCAGGGGCTCGTGTACTGACCTGACCTGCTGATACCAGCCTTCAGAACCCTGCCAGGCGGCGGCCCCACCTGCCGAGCAACAGCTCCTGCAAAGGCAGACCACGGCCAGGACACGAGGAGACTCCTTCACGGCGTCGGCCTGATGGGGTTTTGTAATGGCATGATGCACGAACCCGATGTCCTGTACGCAGTCGTCCAGTTCGACAGCACCGCGCGGCGGACGGTCCGGCGAGTCGTCGCACCATTTCCGGACCGGAGTTCCGCTGCACTGTTCGCGACCGATAACGGTCTGCGCGACTTCGCCGTCGGCCCGATGGCGTTTGCCGTGCCAACGCGGGCTGCATGCACCAGCCAGAGCATTCCCGTGCCCCGGTCGGGTGGTTACTGAAAACCTGCGGCGAGGGGAACCTGCGGTGAGAGCCGGAAACCCCGGCGGCGCGATCGTAACCCTGCACGCGCCGCCGGGGTCGTGGAAAAACCTATGCGGCTACTTCCACCTCGGTGTCGACAGGCTCACCCTGGCGGGCAACAACCTTCCGTTCTCCGGAGCCGCCCGGGACCAGCGCCCGGACGGTCCACGAGCCCGGCCGGGCAAAGAAACGGAACTGACCGGTCGCGGACAGCGGCACCTCGGCGGTGAAGTCCCCACCTTCGTCCAACAAGCGCGCATAACCTGACGAAACGGGCGAGCCGTCCTTCAGGACGACGCCCTGGATGACAGTTTCCTTGGCCACGTCAATTCCCTCCACCGAAGGTCCGCCGCTGGTCGCACCGCACACGTGTCAGGCGCCCTTCTCGATCGGGACGCCGACCAGTGAACCGTACTCGGTCCACGAGCCGTCGTAGTTCTTCACATTCGGCAGGTCGAGCAGCTCGTGCAGCGCGAACCAGGTGTGTGCCGAACGCTCGCCGATACGGCAGTACGCGATGGTTTCCTGCGTAAGATCCACCCCCGCGTCGGAGTACAGGGTGGTCAGCTCGTCGTTCGTCCTGAACGTGCCGTCCTCGTTCGCGGTCTTCGCCCACGGGATGTTCTTTGCGGTCGGGACGTGCCCGGCCCGCTGCGACTGCTCCTGTGGCAGGTGCGCCGGAGCAAGCAGCCGCCCGGCGAACTCGTCGGGCGAGCGCACGTCGACGAGGTTCTTCTCGCCGATCGCGGTTATGACCTCGTCCCGGAAGGCGCGGATGTCGGTGCGGACGTCGCTGGCGGTGTACTGGGTGGCCGGGCGGTTCGGGACCTCGTCAGTCAGCGCGCGACTGTCCAGCTCCCACTTCTTGCGGCCACCGTCGAGCAGCTTGACGTCGGCATGCCCGTAGAGGGTGAAATACCAGTAGGCATACGCTGCGAACCAGTTGTTGTTACCGCCGTAGAGAACGACCGTGTCATCGTTCGAGATGCCCTTGGTCGACAGCAGCTTCTCGAACTGCTCCTTGTTGACGAAGTCGCGGATCACCGGGTCCTGAAGCTCCGACTTCCAGTCGAGGCGGACCGCACCCGGGATGTGACCCTTGTCATAGGCGGAGACATCCTCGTCGACCTCGACCAGGACAACCTTGGGGTCTGTCAGGTGCGCATCGGCCCAGGACGGGTCGACGAGCGCATCGGAACGACTCATGCGTGCACTCCCTTCACGGAACGTATGGCGAGATATATCTGGCAACCGAGACAAAAGTCGATGGCAGCATTCAGGAACGCCGCTACAAATGCAAGCGCGGTGGCGGTGTATCCAAGACCGGGGACACCGGCGAGAAATCCGATCGTGCCCACCGCACCGAAGGCCGCACCGACCGCCTGCGCGAACCGGGGCGGTTGTGGATCCTCCAGCTCGGCCGGCGGCCCGAGGCGGGGGCGGATCAAGATGCGATAGAGTAACCCGTACGGTGCCCACCGGACTCCGAGGACGGCCCCGGTGAGGAAGACCGCTGTCTGCGCGAGAAGTAGCCATCCGCTGGCGGTCAGCGTGACCACCGCGAGGACAACACTGGTCACAACTGCGGCAAATCGAAGACCTCGCGGGTCGACCACGAACTCATCTCCTGAAGGGCGGGCCCGCTGACAGCGGGCGACATCAACGCACAGATCAGGAAAGTCGACACGATGTGCTACCGACACGACACAGATCGATCGTGCGGCGGCTGACGAGCTCGGTGGCAAACATAACCTCTCGACCGTAGCAGCGAACATGACCGATGTGTTACCGATCCGACCACCTGTCGCGGTGATCGAAAGTGCCGGCTCCAGAGTCGATCACGTCACCTCGCCGTCTGAGGTGGACACCTCACCTACAGCGAGTTCCAACACGGCGAAGACGGCCGCCCTGCTCGGTGGGGCGCCGCTGGCCCGAGCTACCTCCCAAGCCTGCCCATCAAGGACCAGGACGGTCGGCGTCCGCTGGATCCGCAGCCGCCTGACCAGCTCCAGATGCGACTCGGCATCGACCTCAAGATGGCGCACGCCTGCAACGGTCGCAGCGACGTCGGCGAGGATCCGCCGGGTCGTCCGGCAGGGAGCACAGAACGCCGTGGAGAACTGCAGCAGCGTGGCACGCGCGCCGGGCGTGATACCCAGCTCCACAAGCTCGCTTGCAAGATCCAGACGCGACTCCCCGTCGCGCGGATGAGCACTGGCACGAGAACCCACATCAGGCGTGTCAAAAGTCGTGGATGCGCCCACTACGCCCGGAACGCTGCCATCAGCCGAGCTGCCCGACGCCGACGTGCGTGTCATCCGGAACCGCCCGTCTCGAACCCGAATGGTCATAATGATCACACCGACAGCCGCCAGCGCCCCGAACAACACCCACACCCCGGTCACGACTGCGTCCAGCGCATTCGGGCGCCAACTTCTTCCTGACCTTGCGTCTCGCCCGCCGACCGGCGTGGACTAGCGGTCACCAGATGTGGTCACCGTCAATAATCTTCCACGCGAACGGGTCATCCTGCGAGCGTGTGCGCGGCGGCATACACGAACACCGCCGCCACGGCCAGCGGGAGTACCGCGACAAGGGGCCATTCGAACTCCGGATCACCACTGGCACGGAGTTCGGCGACCCCACGGGCGACAGCCATGTCGATGATGACGGCTACCGCCGCGGCTACCGTCGCGATCGCCGTGCCGTCGGAAACGGTCAACCCGCCGGATGCAGCGCCGAAGACAGCCCCACCGGCACCGGCCGCCACCACGCCGATGAGCCGGGAGATCAACGGCCAGCCGGCCGGGCGGGCCACCCGGCCGCCGACGAGCCCCGCGCAGGCCCGCGCGACCAGGACAGCCAAACCCCCGCCGACGAGGCCGACAGCCACCATCGCGGGGCCGACCGCCCGGCCGGTCGGCGTTTCGATCGAGGCCGCGTCCACGTAGCCGGTCAGCAGGGTGACGATGACCACCCCGCTGAGCCCCGCGGCCATGTCCACCGTCACCCGCACGGGCTGATCCGATGTCGCCGTACCGGGGCTGGCCCGCCGCCGCGCCAGCTGACCGAGGATGACCGCCACCACCGCGATACCGATGACCCCGGCGCCATCGCCGAGCTCGTGGGAGTCGGTGAGCAGCGCGGTGGCGTCCGCGGCCAGCGCGGCCAAGCCGACGATCACCAACGTCCCGATGGAACCGGCAAACGTCCGCACCCATGCCCAGCCGAGGAGGAACTGCTCGACGGCGATGACGGCGACGAGTGGCAACGGCCCGACGCCGGCAACGAGCGCCGGGACGACCGCGGCTACCACTATCGAGACACCGGTGAGAAACACCGGCGGTCCACCCGCCCGCCGTGACCGCGGCGCAGTCACGGATGCCGGCACGTCTGCCGACTCCGTCCTGACGGCCGTCTCGGCCCCGCGGGCTCGCACACCACCATGTTCCCATACCCCGGCGACTACCCCGGCAATGATGCGAGCGCGATGAACGGGACGAAGCCTGCCGAACAGGTCTATCGCGCAGAGTCGATCATGGCGGCCATCACCCACCGGCGAACGGCGGGAGCACCTCCACCACAGCGCCGTCCACAAGTGCCACGTCGGCATGACTCCGGGTGCCGACCGGAGCATCGTCCACGAGGAACGCGCAGCGCGCCAGCACGGCGTTCAACCGTCCCGGGCGGCCCAGGGAGACGGCGTCCAGTAGGTCGGCAAGGGTATCGGCGTTCTGCTGCTCCTCAGGTACCCCGGCCGCATCCCTGGCCGCAGCCCAGTAACGGATCGTCACGCAAGCCATGGGAACTCCGGGATCTCGGGTGTGTCATCACGGTCCGATCGCGGACTCGCCGATACGTCCGGGCCTGGCTGGTCTGGGCCTGGCTGGTCTGGGACCAGCCGGTCCGGCCCTGGCTGGCCAGGGAGCAGCCGGTCGACGCCCGCGCGCTCACCACGGCCGACGAGCAGATCGGGCAGGTGGCGGCCGAGGCGGTCCAGCAACCCTGGCACAAGCCCCGATTCGGCGTGCCCGAAGCCTGGAATGATCCACAACTGGCCGTGCTCCCCCGAAGCCACCGCCAGCGAATGAGGATGATCCAGGGTGAAGTAGGTGTCCCGGTCTCCGTGGACGAACAGAACTGGCGTCGGCGCGATCCGGCCGGCGACGTCGAGCGGGGACGCCGGGATCATCGGCCAGATTTCGGACATCAGCCGTACGCCGAGCGCGTGCCGGGCGATGCGGCGGCCGGCGGCGGTCTCCGCGAGCCAGCTCAGGCGCCGCATCGCCGCAGTGTCACGGACGTACCAGCGGCTCGGCGCGCTCACGCTGACGACGGCGTCAACCGGGTTGCGCACGGGGTACCCGCGCACGCAGTCCCCGCCGCGGGCGAAGGCCGCGTGGCGGAGCACCGCAGCGGCCCCCATCGACCAACCGACGGTGATGACGTTCAGGTAACCGAGCCGCCGGGCTTCCCCCACGGCCGCGTCCACATCCAGAACCTCCAGATCGCCGAAGGTGCACACGCCCGAGGACTGGCCGTGACCCCGCAGATCCGGGGTGAGCACGCCGGCATAGGGCCGGATGCCGTCGCTGACCGCCCTGACCGGGGGTTTGTCACGAAAACCGGAAAAACCGTGGACGACGACTACCCCAAGATCAAAACTACGATCGGCGGCAGAACCAACACGGCCGCAATGGGTCGTGGCGAGGATCTCACCGTCCGAGGTGGGGAGAACCCCGAAGACGGTATGAGCGGAGTAGGGCACTCCGCTATCCTCCCCACAGGCCGGTGTTCGTTTCACGCCCATGACGGTCGTGGAACGCGGGGGGCCGGTCGCAAGGTATCCGTGGGTCGACGCTGCCCCAACATCGCAACCGAACCCTGGAGGAGTCGACTTGAGCGTCGTCCTGTTGCTCACCAACGCCCCCGGACCATCCGCGGAGTCCTTTCCCTCACTCGGGCTCCTGACTCACACCGTTCGCGTCGCCCCACTCGAGGCCAGCGCGCTCCTGGACGCACCGCCAGTGGACGTCGTCGTGGTGGACGGGCGCCGGGAACTCGTCGTCGCCCGCGGCCTGTGCCGCCTCCTGCGCACAACCGGGCTCACCACTCCCCTGCTCGCGCTCGTCACCGAGGGTGGGCTGGCCGCGGTGTCAGCCGACTGGGGCGTCGATGACGTCGTCCTCGACAGCGCCGGACCGGCTGAGGTCGAAGCGCGGTTGCGGCTCGCGATCGGTCGGGTCGCGGCAGCCGGCGGCACTGCGGAAGCCGGTGTCATCCGGTCCGGCGACCTGTCGGTGGACGAGACCACCTACTCGGCCAAGCTGCGCGGCCGTCCGCTCGAGCTCACCTTCAAGGAATTCGAGCTGCTGAAGTACCTCGCCCAGCACCCTGGCCGGGTCTTCACTCGCGCCCAGCTCCTGCAGGAGGTGTGGGGTTACGACTACTACGGAGGTACCCGGACAGTCGACGTCCACGTGCGTCGGCTGCGGGCCAAGCTCGGCCCGGAGCACGAGTCGATGATCGGTACGGTGCGGCACGTCGGTTACAAATTCGTCGCGCCTCCGATCGCACCGCTGCCGGAAGACGCGGTGACCAGCCACAACGAGAGGGACGTAGCTCGCACCCCCCAGCGGGTCTCGCTCTAGAGACTTCGGGGCTGAAGGGCGTGCGAAACGAACCATGATCGCACGCCCTTCAGCCACGCAGGCAATCTGAAGCCTCCGGGCGTGCGAAAGTACCATGATCGCACGCCCTTCAGCCACACAGGCAATCTGAGGCCTCCGGGCGTGCGAAAGTACCATGATCGCACGCCCTTCAGCCAGGCGAACGTCCTAATGTCGCGCAATGACGCTGTACTGGACCCGCCAACTGACCTCCCACGACGTCGATGCCCTTCGGGACCTGGTGACCGCGGCCACCGACGTGGACGGGGTCGCCCCGTTGTCCGATGACGCAATGTTGCGATTGTCGCCCGATCCACTCACCAGCGGGCACCATCTGATCATCACCGCATCAGACGCATCAACATCGCGCGAGATCGTCGGGTACGCCTACCTGGCCGTCCGCTCCGATGACAACTGGCAGGCGGAGCTGGTCGTGCATCCCGGACAACGGCGTCATGGCAACGGCGGGCACCTTCTCGCCGCGCTGACCGCGTCCGCTGACCAGGCCCGCGCGCAGCTCGATGTCTGGGCGCACGGCGACCCACCCGCGACGGTGACGCTGGCGCACCGGTACGGCTTCGTTCGCGAACGCGTGCTCTGGCAGATGCGCCGACCGCTGTCCGCACTCCCCGACATAGCGCTGCCACCGGGTGTCACCATCCGCACCTTCATCCCTGGACAGGACGAGGACGCAGTGGTGGCGGTCAACCGTGCCGCCTTCGCCGACCACCCCGAGCAGGGCCGCTGGACGGTAACCGATGTTCGTCTGCGGGAGGACGAACCGTGGTTCGACCCAGCGGGCTTGTTCCTCGCGGAGTCCGCCGGCCGGCTGGCCGGTTTCCACTGGACAAAGGTTCACTACGGCATCGACGACATACCCGGGCCCGGCGGCATTTCGACAGCCGAGACGAAGACCGACGTCGGCGAGGTCTATGTCGTCGGTCTGGAGCCCACCTTCGCCGGGCGCGGGCTCGGCCGCGCCTTGACCCTCATCGGGCTGCACCACCTACGCGATCAGGGCCTGACAACGGCAATGCTCTACGTCGAAGACCTCAACCAGCGGGCAATACGCCTGTACGAAGGCCTGGGCTTCACCCGGTACCGCGCGGACATCTCCTACCGGCGCGCACCCGGCGCAGGTGCGCAGCCCTGATCACACCTCATCTCGATCAACGCTCTGGGGACTGCGGCCTCCGGGCACACAATCTGACGATCGTCGCGCACCCTTTGGCCCTCTACGCAGTCGGCTCGTCAGCGAGGCGGAAACGGTAACCGACGCCGCGGATACTCTCGATCAGGCGAGGATGATCAGTATCGCCGGTATCCCCGAGACGGCTGCGCAGGCGGCGTACGTGCACCGCCAGCGTGTTGGTCTCATGGCTGGTCGTCCCCCACACACGTTCAAGCAGTGTCTGGCGGGTAACCACGGACCCGGCCCGTTCAAGCAGGATGCGCAGCAGCCTGAACTCCTGCGGAGGCAGCCGCACCGGTACGCCGTCCACCCGGACCTCGTATGCGACCGTGTTCAGAGTAACCCCTCCGACGCGCAACACCCCGGGCTCGGCCCGGTCCACGCCGAAGTCCCGGACGGACCGCACCAGCCCCAGCACCTCGTTGATCCGGTACGGCTTGACAACGCATGCACTCGCGCCTGCCTCCAACCCCGCCGCGGCCTGCCGCCGGTCCTGCGGGCCCACCCCAAGCAGAATCGGCATGTCGTCGCGGGTGCGGACAGTCCGCACCACGGTCACACCGTCGATGATCGGCAGACGCGCGGAAATGAGCACGACCGCCGGTGCCAGACGACCGATCTCCAGCAGTGCACGCGCACCGTCCACCACGACGCTGACCTCGACGCCATGGTCGGCTAGGGCGGACAGAAGCTCGGAGTCCGCGGCCGCGTCGGCAACCAGCAGTGTCGGGCTCCGGCCGCTCGGCAGGTCGGGCTCCTCCCCGGAGCGACGCTGCTCCGGGGCAAGGGACTCCTCTTCAAATGGCTGCACGAGATGCATCCGAGTGGTCACAATGAATTCGGGTGAGCTCGAGGCCGGCAACTGTCCGGTTCAGCCGAAACGCCCGGTGATGTACTCCTCGGTGCGCTTTTCGCTCGGCTTCGAAAAAATCTTCTCCGTCTTGTCCATCTCCACCAACCGTCCTGGATCGCCGGTCTTGTCGAGAGTGAAGAACGCCGTCGTGTCACTGACCCGAGCGGCCTGCTGCATGTTGTGCGTCACGATGACAATGGTGTAAGTCGACTTGAGTGTGGCGATCAGATCTTCGATGGCCAGGGTGGAGATCGGATCGAGGGCGGAACACGGCTCATCCATGAGCAGAACCTGCGGTTCCACCGCAATCGCGCGCGCTATGCACAACCGCTGCTGCTGTCCACCGGAGAGACCGGCGCCGGGTCGGGCGAGACGGTCCTTGACCTCCTCCCACAGGTTGGCGCCGCGCAAGGACTGCTCAACCCGCTCGTCGAGCAGTGACTTCTTGCGCGTGCCATTCAGCTTCAGCCCGGCGATGACGTTCTCGTAGATGGACATCGTCGGGAATGGATTCGGCCGTTGGAAGACCATACCGACGGTACGACGCACGTTCACCGGGTCGACCCCGGCACCGTAGAGGTCCTGACCGTCCATCCGGACCTGGCCCTCGACCCTGGCGCCGGGCAGCACCTCGTGCATGCGGTTGAGCGTCCGCAGTACAGTGGACTTTCCGCAGCCGGACGGTCCGATGAACGCGGTGACGTTCTTCGGCTCGATGCTGAAGTGGATGTCGGAGACGGCTTTGAAATTCCCGTAGTAGGCGGTCAGCCCGGAAACGTCGATACGGGTCGCCATGAGTTACCTCGGCTCGTTGCGCCGTGCCGGTACGGTGACCAGCACGGACTGCATGGACGGTGGGGACGGTGGGGACGGTGGGGACGGTGGGGACGGTGCAGAAAATACGATAGGCACGGGCGATGGCATGACCGATCACCGAACCCGTGCGAACCGGGCAACCATCCGGGCGATGATGTTCAGCAGCATCACGAGGACGATGAGCGTGAGCGCGGCGGCCCAGGCCCGGTCGACGGCCACCTGCTGCGGTGCGCCAGCCTGCGCATAGATGTAAAGCGGGAGTGCCGACTGCGGCCCGGAGAACGGGTTGAAATTGATGGAGTCGGTCCCGAAAACGGTCAGCAGCAGCGGCGCCGTTTCGCCGGCGACACGGGCCACCGCGAGCATGACACCGGTCACAATGCCTGGCAGAGCCGTCGGTATGACAATCTTGAGGATGGTTCGCCACCGGGTGACACCCAGTGCATAACTGGCCTCGCGAAGATCGTCCGGGACGAGTTTGAGCATCTCCTCGGTGGACCGCACGACGATGGGAATCATCAGAATGGTCAGGGCAAGCGCACCGGCGAAACCGGACGGCTGCTGGTCGAGCGCGAGAAGGTAGAACGAAAAGATGAACAGACCCGCGATGATCGAAGGCAAACCGGTCAGCACGTCGACGAAGAAACTGATGGTCCGGCTGATCCGCCCGCGACCGTACTCGACCAGATAGATCGCGACCAGCATGCTGAAGGGAACCGCGAAGAGGCTGGCCAGTGCGATCTGTTCCAGGGTTCCGATCAGAGCGTGGTAGATGCCGCCGCCAGCGTCCCGCGCCCCGATATTATGCATGGAGGTGGTCAGGAAGTCAATATTGATTCGCTGGGCACCCTTGGCGATCACGCTTGCCAACACTGCGACCAGCGGGATGACCGCGAGCAGGAAGGCGAGATAGACCAGTGTCGTGACGAACCGGTCGACGGCCTTGCGGGCGCCTTCGACCATGACGGACGCCACGGTCTGGCCGATCAGGTAGAACAAACCGGCAATCAGTACGAACTGTATCTTGCTGTCTATCGGCGCCACGACGTACAGCAAGATGGTGGCCACGACGGCGCCGGCACCGATGGCCGCCAGGGTGGTCATCGGCAGCTTCTGACCGGTCAGGTCAATGCCGCCGGGGCTGGTCGCCGGGGCGACAGTCGTTGTACTCATGCGGCGGTCCCCGAGAATTCACGCCGACGGGCGATGACGGCACGGGCCATTATGTTGACAAGCATCGTGACGATGAACAGGACGAGGCCGGAGGCGATGAGAGCCCCCTTCCCGACCTCGTTGGCCTCACCGAAACCGTTCGCCACATTCGCCGCGATGGTGTTGCCGGCCGGTGACAGGACGTGCCAGGAAATTCCGAATGACGCGGGAAGGACCAGCGCGACCGCGATCGTCTCACCCATCGCCCGGCCGAGTCCCAGCATCGACGCGCTGATCACGCCAGGCTTGCCGTACGGGAGTACCGCTGTTCGGATCATCTCCCAACGGGTCGCTCCGAGCGCGAGCGCCGCCTCCTTGTGCGCGGTCGGCACCTGGAGGAAGACCTCACGGGAGATCGCGGCCACAATCGGCAGAATCATGATAGCCAGGACGACGGAGGCGACGAAGATGGACCGTCCGACGAGGCCGTCATCCGTACTGAACAGGGGGATCCAGCCGAAGTAGTCGGTGAGCCACTCCTGCAGGCCATTCATCCGTGGGACGAGAACAATCAGGCCCCAAAGCCCGAAGACAACGCTGGGGACCGCCGCCAGCAGGTCGACGATGAATGCCAGCGGCGTGGCAAGGCGTCGCGGAGCGTATACCGTGATGAACAGCGCGATGCCGACCGCCACCGGCACGGAGATGGCCATTGCGATGATCGCCGTGAGCAACGTTCCGAACAGCAGTGCTGCAATTCCGAAGAACGGCGGAGATCCGTTGGGGAACCATTCCGTCGTTGTGAAGAAGCTTCCGGTGTTGGCCTGCAGCGCACTCGTCGCCTCAAGCACCAGAAAGGCTGCGATCACCGCGATGAGAACAAGCAGGCCGATGCCGGCCGTGCGGGTCAGATTCTTGAAGAACACGTCCCCGGGGCTGACCCGCGCATGCGCACTACTGCTGACGGGCTCCTTGACCGCCAGTGGCCCGTCGTCGCTCGGCGAGCCTGCGCCCTGGCCGTCCGACTCACTGCTCATCATGCCTCTCAACAGGGGGTGTCGGACGGTGTGCCCGCCCGCCTCGTGGCGAGTGGGCACACCGGCGTGGTCGTCCGGTCAGAACCCGTGGCTCTGGCCGGAGTGCAGAAGAATGATTATGAAATGGTCGCCACAACCGAACTCACCTTCGCGGCAAGGTCGGTCGGCAGCGGAGCGTATCCGAGATCGGCGATGGCGGCCTGACCACCGGTGGAGGATGTGTAGGTCAGGAAGGACTTCACCAGCGTGGCCTGGCTCGCTGCCAGACCCTTGGTGCAGGTGATCTCATAGGTGACCAGGTAGATCGGGTAGGCACCGGGCGTAGTCGCCGCGTAGTCGAAGGTCAGCTTCAGGTCGTTCCCGCTGGCGACCTTGGCCGTGCTCACACCCTTGGACGTCGCCTCGGTGCTCACCGCCACATACTCACCGGCGCCGTTCTTAATCTTTGCCGTCGACAGGTTCGCGTTCTCCGCGAAGGAGAGCTCGACATAGCCGATGGCTCCGGCGGTCGACTTCACCGTCGAGGTCACGCCGTCGCTGCCCTTGGAGCCCTGACCGCTCGGGGCCTTCCAGTCCGAACCGGAACCGAACGTCCAGTCGCTCTTGGCAGCGCCGTCCAGGAACTTGGTGAAGTTGTCCGTGGTGCCCGAACCGTCCGAACGGTGCACCGGGACGATCGGCGAACTGGGCAGCGTCACGCCGGGGTTGTCAGCCGCGATCGCCGGGTCGTTCCACTTGGTGATCGCGGCAGAATAGATCTTTGCCAAGGTCGAGGCGGAGAGCTGCAGGTCCTTCACACCGGAGAGGTTGTAAATCACCGCGACCGGCCCGGCGACCATGGGCAGGTCGACGATTTGCCCGCCAGTGCAGCGCTTGGCCGCATTGGTCGCCTGGTCACCGCTGATCGCCGAGTCCGAACCGGCAAAATCGATCTTGCCATCCACGAACGCCTGTTTGCCGGCGGAGGAGCCGACTCCCTGGTAGTTGATCGACGATCCGGGACACGCAATCTGGTACTTCTTGACCCACTCGTCCATCGCGTTCTTCTGCGCAGTCGAGCCCGAGGCGGTGATCGACCCGGTTGCGCAGGAGATCGCGCCCGTGGCGGTGCCGGCCGTCGAGCTCGGTGCCGCCGTGTTGTCGGAACCGCAGGCAGCCACCCCCAGCACCGCCGACATCGCAAGGCCCATGACCGCAACCTGACGTTTCGCTGTGTTCACAAGCGACCCTTCGTCTTCAGCGCAATGGCGCCGTTCTGTCCGCCCCCGGACCGGGGTGCCGGCGAGAATCGAAGCGATACAGCATGAACGAAAGATGAACGGAGGTGAACGCGAATCGGACGTCGAGCAAAACACATCCTGAGTCCGGGGCGGCTCTACACAGAGTTGTCGTGTCGGGTAGGACCGACTACCTCAGGTACGTCCCGGTTGCCCGGCCCACGAACCGGCGGAGCCCACGAACCGGCGGAGCCCAGGGCCCTCGCACGATGAGCGAATCACAGCCGAGCCCTCCGAGTCCAGGCAGGCCATGTGGGCAACCGAGAAAGCGTCCAATTCGCGAACGACGCCCAAAACTCCCCGTTTACCGGGATGGACCTGACTCAGGCCCACAGCGACTCTATGTCCATGAACAAAAAAGCCACACCACACGGACCCGCCGGACCGCTGACGGGCGCGACCCTCCCTGCCGCGGGCGGCGGGAACCAGACGCGCGTGCGGGAAAGTGGAGATCCGATGCACGCGCGTCCGCCCCGGGGCGAATCGCAGGTGTACTCCATCACGGCCTGCGAAGGAAGTACCGTCTCCGATCTTTGTTGGCTGCTCGGCGAGCTGCCGGACCACGCCCGTCTCGTCGACTTCGCCAGCGATACCGATGTCACGCTTGTCTTTCGCACCGACACCGACACCGTCGCCGTGGACGCCAACCGTGGGT
This sequence comes from Protofrankia sp. Cas3, assembly GCF_963555955.1. Classification (NCBI taxonomy): domain Bacteria; kingdom Bacillati; phylum Actinomycetota; class Actinomycetes; order Frankiales; family Frankiaceae; genus Protofrankia; species Protofrankia sp. Cas3. Next base: position 79,803 of record NZ_CAUVXP010000002.1, on the reverse strand, counting down.
GACAGCCGTGGGTGACAGCCGTGACCGAACCTCCGATCAGATCGGCGTGCGCTGTAGTTCCAGATCAGCGCGACTGTCGCACCAGTAGGGACCTTCGTCCTCCACCACATCCGTCATGATCACATGATGGCGTCCGACATGTCCCACCGGGAGCAGGCAGGTCAGTCCATCCACCCGGCATCCCGGCGCAGTGACCGTTGTGGGTGTAGCCCAGACCAACCACGCCTCCTGATTGCCCCAGCCCTGCAAAACCGCCATGTGCTTGTCGGGATGCCCGGTCTCGAGCGCACATGTGACCTCATCCGGTACCTCGTAGGCCGCCCCCGGGAGCCCGTCAAGCCGGCTGATGACCTCGTCGGGTACGCGTTGCCACACACCACAGGCACCATCGTCGATGGATATGCCCATCGTCGTTCCCTCCCCGCAAATACACCAAGAGCCGAGCGGCCTCATCGCGGCTCGTTCCCACCTGAGCAGGGTGACCGCGCCAACCACGATCGCCTCGGGATCGGCCGCGGTCTGCTCCGGTCGACAAGCTCCGATACAAGCACGCACAGGCCGGACCTCGCACACCGGGTGGGAACTTTCCGTTTTGTCTTGACTTCGAACAGTAACTGATCGTACGATGTTCCTGGCTACAGACCATCATCACGGTCGAACGGCTGCTTGCGGGGCTATGACGCTATGGATCAGTAGTACTACGATGCTCGGCGCCCCAGCACAGTCACCGACAGCCTGGCGTGCACTGCCGCACCGGCAAGAATAGCCGCAACGCGTGGCGGCGCTGCTACAAAGAGCAGCGCGCCGTCAGTCGTGGCTACGACACCTTCCGCTGCATCACGGGGGCGGAGAACTGCTAGGACGGTGACGTCGGATGCAACGACCGTCGCGGTACCGGCTTCGGTTGTCGGCCCTGCCGATGTGTCGCCGGTGGGCACCCCTGGCTGCCTTGTCGTCGACCCGTTCCGTGAGCTCGCGTCTGGCACGGCCATCTCGGTGGACGCCGCAAGCACGTCCACCCGATCACCGACGCGCAGGAACAGAACCGATCCGGCATCGCTGACGCGGACCGGTGTCGCGACCAGGCCAGCGGCTGCCTGCCGTTGGGTGAGCAGGCCGGGACCGAGGAACCGCGCATCGGTAATCGGTTCGCCACGACCGACCGGCGCTGCCAGGGTCCGCCCGACGGCTTCCTCGAAGCGCCGGGCGGTACCCACTGGCACGGCATCCACCGGTAACGACACGATCCGGACGTCAGTCGGGGCAATGATCGCCCCGCCCTCCAGCTCGCTGGCCGCCACAACCACCGCTGTGCCGGCCAGCGATTGGCTGGATCGCAGGGCGCCGGCGGTAAGGAGCAAAGCCAGACCGGCGAAGACACCCGCAAGAACCCGCCGCCGGGCCCCAACCGCGAGCCGCCAGGCACGTACCTCCCCGATACGCGCAGTTGTGCGTCCGGCAAGCCACATCGCGACCTCCACGATCTTCACGAGTGAACGTGAAGATCACATTAGCCACCGGGTGGGGAGCAGTCACGACCGGAGCGCGCATTGTGGACAAAGCGCTGTCCGCGTACGCCCGAGGTCGTCTCCTGTGGAAATCCGACCCATCGCGAGTGCCCGGATTACACAGACCGGTCGCCGGTGCAACCAGGGAGTCACCAACGACCTCGGGCTCCCACGGAAGCCCCGAAGGAGTCCGAGGGAGCCCGCATCGATCAGGCCGCGGCGGTACCCGAGCCACCAGAGGAGCTGCTTGAACCAGAGGAACTGGAGGAACCAGCCGATGACGCCGTGCTCGTGGCCGTCGACGAGCCTGCGGCACTCGACGTCGCGTCCACCGAGCCGCCCCCCGCGGGCGCACCAGCCCCGACGGTCTCCTTACTGGATGTGTCAGCGCCGGCCTCATTGCCGACCTTGTCTTTCGCCCGGTCCCGGACTCCACCGCCACCGGATCGGCTGTCGGTCTTGTAAAAACCGGCACCCTTGAACATGATGCCGACCGGGCTGAACACCCGGCGCAGTTTGCCGCCACAGGCGGGGCACTCGGTCAGCGCCGCATCGTTGAAACTCTGCACAACCTCAAGATCCTGATCGCACGCGGTGCAGCGGTACTCGTAGCGCGGCACGGACTCCTCCCAGGAGTTAGCACTCGACTTCGGTGACTGCCAACTCTAACCCGAGACGGCACCTCCGCGTCGACGACCACCCTCAGACCACGATCCGAGCCGGCTGTCAGCTCCGCCGGCACAGCGTCAACGCCAATGATCACTACACCGCGCACCAATAGCGCTACCGCGGGTCCACTGGCAAGCCGGCAGCCCCGCACCGCACCGTGGCACGCGGTGTGACAACGACGTGGACGCCGATATCGTGGGGTTCGGTCGGCACGTGGGCGACCAGCTCGTGGTCGTGCACCATTGCCACGATCAGCGCGTCCGGTCTCGCGCGCCGCAGCGCCCGGTCGTAGGAGCCACCGCCACGCCCCAATCGCCCTCCACGCACGTCGGCCGCCAACGCCGGAACAACGATGACATCCGCACGGATAAGATCAACAATCACTGCACCGAGCGGAGGTTCACGAGTTCCAAAGGCGCCTGCAATCAGCGATCCGTTGTACTCACGGAAATCCAGGTCGAGATCGGGTCGCATCGACGGCAGCAGGACACCCACCCCCCGGGCCCGCAGCTGCCCGAGAAGCCGACCTGTCTCCGGCTCGCCGGGCAGGTTCACATACGCAGCCACGCAGCGCGCCGCGGCCACCTCGGGAAGATCCAATACGCGTCGGGTCGACGAAGCGGCGGTGTACGCCTCGATCGAACCCTCTGACGCCGATCCGCCACCCGCCCCGAAGTCGGTACGGGCGATCCGACCGGCGCGTGCCGCGAGCTGGCGCGCCCGCAGCTCGACCTTCAGACTGTTCAGAGCCTCATCCGCGGGCATGTCAGGACGTGTCGCGGTCGATGTGATGCGGTGGACGTTCGGCGCGCAGCCACTCGATGTCGGTGTCCGCGCCCTCCTGCGAGGTGTCCCGGTCGTCGCCCCATCCGATGTCACGATCGTCGTCGGAGCGTGCGTCGTCCCACACGAGCGTTTCTCCTTCCCAGTTCGGAAGCTTCGGACATCCCGCCCGGCCCGGCGAGCCCGGCGGGCTTCCCGCCGCTGCAGGCGGCCCATCCGCCCCACCGTGCTCAGCTGGCAGCCTCTCGGCTGACGCTCCGGTCATGTCGCGGTCCGCGCCGAGCCACCGTCGCCCGGCGAACCCGGATCCCCCGCGCCCTCCACAACACGTGCGATCGCGTCCGCGACCGCATCCAACGCGTCGCGCACACCCGCCGAGTATGCCTCGAAATCACCGTCTGACCTGCGCATTCCCTTCTCCGTCACGACTTCGGGTACGACATCGATCGCCGCCCGCACGGCGCGACGATAGCGGGGGACCGAGACTGGAGGGTCCCCTTGTGGATCTTGATCGTATGCCTCGTCGTGATCCAGCGTCGCCCGAACCACGTCGCGGCGGGTTACCGGTGTCACCATCCGTATCCTCCCAGAACATTTGCTGTTCAGCAAAACAAACCATAGCGGTGTGCTTGGCTACCAGCAAAGCCGTTACGCTGTTCCGGTGGACGACAGTGAGCGGCTGGTCGGCATCGGGGACATAGCCTTCCAACTGAAGATCACGCGCCAGGCGGTTGACTACTGGACGCGCCGAGACCCTCAGTTCCCTGCTCCGCTACAGGTCATCAACGCACCTACCTCGACATCCAAAGGCACCCGTGTGTGGCGCAAACGCGACGTCGACGCGTGGATCGTCGAGTACTACAGGCGGCGAAGGGCCTAGTCAGCCAGAGCTCTCGCATCCCCAGCGACGTTCGGCAGTCCGAGCCCGGGTCGGCCAGGGCCGCCCGGGCTGGCGTGAACATGCCCTCTGGAGGTCGGATTCAACCAGTCAGGTCGCTGTCCACTGATGCGGATGCGGATGCGGATACATGTGCACGTGCGGATGCGGATGCGGATGCCACCAACAGGCCACACTGGATTCGGGTTCGTCACCGCCATCCGGGCGGCAGGGCTTTGTCGACCGACGTTGTCGAGGTCATTTTCGATGACCTAATATTTTTAGGGGATTCGCTCATAAGAGTGCCCGGGAATAGGGGTGTGGATCAAAGATCGGGACTGGCGGACATGCATCGCAAGGCGGGAGCCATGCCCAGAAGATCCAAAAACAGGATCTCAGGTCTGTCCGATCCCACCCGCTCCCGATCCATCCCCGTCACCATAAAGATCATGTGCCGGCTCATCGGTGCCACGCTCGCACGAGTCTCCGCCGGCCGCACCGAGCACAAGCCACAGCAGCCGCACCTGCCGGGGCGAAAGACCGCTCACAAAGTGACGCAACGCCGCGTCCTGGTCGGCGACCTGACCCAGCAACGCAAGCATTCGTGCGGAGGCATACTCCTCCTGAGATCGGGTCGCGTGGTACATCCACACCCGCCGGACGCGTACCCGTTCGACATGTCCCTTGGTGATGAGACGCCCAAGTGTGGTGGCTATTGTACTGTGCGCGAGCCCCCCACCCAGGTTGTGCTGGATGGTGCCGGTACTCACGGGCATTCGAGCATCCCACAGCGCCGCGAGGACAGCTCCTTCGAGTTCGCCCGGCTGGCGGCGGATCACCGCGCCGGAGGCGGTCTGCGTCTGGTCGGTCTGTCCGGGATCGTTCTCCGGCCAGCCGGGATCGCCGTGGCGTCGTGGCGACCATGTGTCACGAGTGGTCAACAAGGGCCATCCTCGAAGGTTCGAATGACGGGGAGCGGCCGGCGACAGGGGGCGCGACGTCGCGGGTCGCAGCGCTGTCCCTCTCAGCCTGGCGGACGCGCGAGAACGGGCACCCGGTCGGACCCAGCCGATCGCGACCGGACCGATCGCGACCGGACCGATCACAGTCTGGATACGAAATTGCCCGCGGATACCCCGGACGCAGCTCTGTGGACCGGCTCTGTGGACCGGCTCTGTGGACCGGCTCAGAGGCCGAGTACGCAGCGACCGCCAACCCTAATGATCGACAAGGTGGTGCGGCGGTCCCGGCCACATACGCATCCCGGCGGCCCCCGTCGGACCATGGCATAACGCAGGATCCAGCCTGGCGAACGCCTGCCGAAGCCGAACACACCGGCTGGCTGCCCCGCAGAACCGTGGTGTGCCGATACTCCTACCAGGCCGGCGGTCACCGTTGGGAAAAGAAGCGAAAGCACGCCACGCACGGCTCGGGTCGCAAGCGTCCATGCACGATCGATAGGCCGCCGGCGCCACCGCGGTAGCCCGGCACGGCTCGTGTAACGGACGAAGTAGCCGAATGACGCAGCACGCCCGCAAGCGGGACCCGCCGACACCGATACCGCGCAGGCAGCTGTTCCGGTCATGCCTGGGAGCGACTCTCGAATGTATTTCGCCGTACCGCCGGCGACGGACCGGATGCGGACCGGCCAGCTCGACCAGACCACGGGATGCCCCGTCGGTCGACCACGAGCCCGTCCACCACGAGCCCACCCAGTCGGACCCGGCGTCGCGACATGTGCTGGAGCCCGCCCGTCTGTAGTTGCGTGCGCCCGAACTCGGCGCCTCACCTGCTCAACGAGCAGTTTATGCACCGGAGATGGAGCAACGCAGGCACAACCCGACGGAAGCTACTGTGCTTACGCCCTCAGGGTGAATCCCACCCGACCGACCCCGCCCCAGGGCAACGCCACACAGGCCAACACCACAGGCCAACACCACAGACCAGCAGCACAGGGACCAACTCTGTACAGACTAAACCGGTACAGACCAATCAGGATAAACCAGGTCGATACCGAACAGGTCCACCGTGAAGCACTCAGGCTGCCCGCAGCTGCGCCGTTCGCACCAGCGCGTCACACGTCTCCTCCGTACGCGTCACATCAACGCACAGGGAAGTCACGAATGCATTCAACGCCTCCTGGACGACAACCACCGACTCATGCGCGGGTACCGGACAGTCGAGCTCCAGAAACATACCCAGACCGTCCAGTTCATCGACGCAGAGTGATACGTCTCCCACCCGTGCCGTTCGCCGTGTCTTGGCCACCCGCACCGTCGGGCAGAAACCCATGTTCAGGATCGCCTGATGCATCTGGTCACGATCAGCAACCTCGGTCTCGTATGCATCACATGCCTGGGCGTTAACAGTCGGCCGCCGCAACGCGAAAAAATGACGGTTGTTTATCGTACGAAGCCGTGGGAAGGAGACGCCCAGCCGACTGTCGGCGAACGTCCAGCGATCGGGAGCGTACGCCTGGTCATCCTGAAAGAACGGCTCGCCCAGGTCGATGCCTCGCGCCTTGAGGGTCAGGAGGAGCGCCTCCCTGTCTCTCACATGGAACTTGACCTTAACCTCGCGCACACAAGCCTCCCCATCGTCTGTCCCGCCATCCCCCGACGCGACAGCCTGGCACATAACCGAACGACCAGAAGTGACACCCACCGCCAAAGCTATAGAGTCGGATGGACGTTGGATGCCAACGGAGTGGGCATGACCACATCTTTCTGGCACGCATCTGAGCCGAGCCACGCGACGTCGACCCTCAGCTGACAACCAGCAACAGTCAGCACACGTTCCACCCTTCCATCCGGCAGCGGCGCATTGGTTCGAGAGCCACTCGCTTCCATCCTCGGGCGCCCGCTCCATCCGTCGTCGGCGGCTCCCGTCATCCCACGCCGGTTGCGACGGAGCGCCACGTCACAAACATGTTGCACGCGAGCGGTGAGCGGAAACTCCGCTACCGCCACCGGATCAGCGACCCAACCGCCTCCGCGGCCGGGTCGAAGCCGAGCACCCGTCGGTCACGAGAGCGAAGCCACCGACAACCGGATGGTGCTCGATCTGGTGAGTTCGGGCAAGTCCGGCTCCCTTCCCGAAACCGGCCTTGCCAGATCACCCCCGTGCGACGAGGTCCCCGCGCCCACCGGATCGAGCCCACCTGATCGAACCCATGGACCGGTAACCCGGGAGATATAGCTGATATCAACGGGTCCCGCACCACGGCCACGATCGAAATTCGCGACGCATTCATCACGATTCGCAAGGTCTTTCGGAGGTTCGTCCGCCCGGCGATGGAAGCGATAATACAGAAGCGACGGAAACAGAACCGGCCGAGATGGGACCTGCCGACTCCGCTGAAGACATTTCAGGCGCGTCGGCGCAGCTATCCCGGATTTCCGGTGGTCCCGCTTCAGCCAGCACCCGGTGGAACTATCCGGCCAGACCCCGTCACGCACCGGCGCTCTCCAGCGAGCCGTCCGCCGAACTGTGTGATCATATTTGCCAACCGGCCCGCAGACTCCCGAGAAGCGCGAGCGAGCAGCGGAGAACCAGTCGGTCACGGTCACCTTCAAAGGCCCCAGTATGCTCCGGTACGGATCAGTTGCAGACATCGCACCACGGGGAGCAGCGGATGGGACCTACCTCAACGGACGGTCGCGCCCGCGACAACACCGACAGCGGCGGCGACGACAACGGCGGCGGCTACGGCTACGGCGACAGCGACAAGACCGACAGCGGCGGCTACGGCGGTAGTCGCAGCGGCGACACCACCGCCGTCGCCCGACCGACGAGACACCGGGAGGGTTTCCACTCGGTGCTGAGCACGCGGCGCCGGCTGTGGCTGCCGCTCGGCGGCGCTATCGCGGCTGTCGTCGTCATCCTTGTCCTCCTCGTCGTCGTCCTGGGTGGTGGTGGCGGCTCCTCGGCCCCGCACGCCGCCGGTACAACCGGATCCACGACCGCGGCGAGCCCGCAGACCTCCGCCGCTGCATCCGGCCGCTGGGTGCTTGCCGTCGACGCGCGCCCGCTGGACGGGCAGTCCGTGTCGGCCGGCATGGATGTCACCCTGAATCCGGGTACGGACACCCTTGACAAGGTCGAACGCGTCAAGTTCTCTCTCGACGGCAACACGGTGCTCGATGATCGGGACGCTCCGTTCACAGTCCATCTCGACGCGGTGGCCGCGGGCAAGCACACACTGACCGCACGGGTCCGTACGAACACCGAGAGTGCCGAAGTGGCAGCCGCCTTCACATCCACCGGGGATGGATCGACATCGGCCACGTCGGCTCCGGCCGCCGCGCCGACCGCCGAGGTACCAGCCGCCGTGCTGGCACAGGTACCGAACGCGCCGGATCCATTGCGGACAGTCCCGGTTTCCAATGCGGATCAACTGACCGCCGCGCTCGCGTCCGCCCAGCCGGGAGACCTCATCAATCTCGCGGACGGCCAGTACAGCGGACACTTCGTCGCCAGCCAGCCCGCGAACGCGAAGGCTCCGATCACGGTGCGCGGCTCCCGCAACGCGGTGATCGACGGAGGGTCGATCAAGGAAGGCTACGGCTTCCATCTCGACAACGCCGACTACTGGCGGCTGGAGGGTTTCACGATCCAGAACGGCCAGAAGGGGGTGATGACCGACCAGACCAGCGGCGCGGTCATCACCGGACTGCTGGTGCGCAACGTCGGTGACGAGGCCATCCACCTGCGGAACTTCTCCACCGACAACTTCGTCGTTGGATGCACCGTCAGCGGCACCGGCCGCAAGGAAGCCGGCTTCGGCGAGGGCATCTACATCGGTACGGCCAAGTCGAACTGGACGAAGTTCAGCGGCGGAAAGCCGGACAACTCCGACCGCAACCAGATCATCGGTAACACCATCAGCGGAGTCACCGCCGAGGCCGTCGACATCAAAGAAGCAACAACGGGCGGCGTTCTGAGCAACAACAGCTTCGACGGTTCGACGATCACCGGGGCGAACTCCGCAGACTCCTGGGTGGATGTCAAGGGCAACAACTGGCGTATCGAGGGCAACAGGGGTGTGAACAGTCCGAAGGATGGCATCCAGACCCATGTCCTGCTCGACGGCTGGGGCACGGGGAACATCATCACCGGCAACACCCTCGACGTCCGCGGCCCCGGCTACGGCGTCAGCATCGACAAGCCGGACAGGACCAGGAACACCGTCTCGTGCAGCAACACCGTCACCGCTGCGGCCAGCGGCCTGTCCAACGTGCCCTGCACCCGGTGAGGACGGACGCCGCCCTACCCGTCGGGTCCGGCTGCCGGACCGGGACCGGGACCGGGACCGGGACCAACGTGGCGTGAAATTTGAGGACGAAGTCGCTGGTGCTCGTACGTTGCGGGATATGGATGAACTCGCGCAGGAGAGCCTGACGTGTCGGTGGCACGCGCGTCAGCCGCTGAGCAGATGGTCCCGGCGCTGCGGCCTGCAATCTCCCTCATCGACCACGAGGGGGTGACATTGATGGCCGCCGAGGTGGAAGAGCTCCCCCGCAATCAGAAACCGTGCTATGTGCGCAACAAAGGTATGGAACGTGGCTCGTACCTCCGCGTAGGGGAGAGCGACCGTCGACTCACGAGCGAAGAGGTGCAACAACTCACCGCTGAACGCGGCCAGCCGCGCTTCGACCATGAACCGGTGCCCGATATAAATCCAAAAACCACTGAACACTGGCTTGGGCGTCTTAAGCAAGAGGGGCTGGTGGAATCCGCGGTTGCCGGGCGCGGCCACCGCGACACGCGATACCGCTTGACCCCGACTGCCCGGAAGCAGAACACACCATTCCAGTGACCAGGCGTCAATCCCGATCAGGCAATCTGGCTGCACGGATCGCGCACGTTACCTGCGGAGCGCTCCGGGTTGCGTTCCGCGGAGCATGGCCCGACCCGGTCGATTACTCCTTCGGTGACAGCAAGATCGGCGTTTCCTTCCGCCGCCCCCGAACTTCCGGACGCGGTTCCCACGGGAGGTCCAGGCGTGCTTCCGGGTGAAACTTTCCGCGGCACACTGACACCGACGTCACGTGCGCCGACGCCATCAGGCCCGCACAGCCACGAGGGGATTAACATGGACATCGGACGGGTCGGCATCTGGTCGATCGCCCTGGATACACAACCGCTGTCCGCCGCACAGGACGCGGTCGCCGAACTCGACGAGCTCGGGTTCGCCGCCCTGTGGATTCCCGAGGCTACGGGCAAGGAGATCATGAGCCACGCGGCGCTGCTACTCGCCGCCAGCCGGCGCATGGTCGTCGCCACCGGGATCGCGAACCTGTGGGCCCGCGACGCGACCGCCATGGTCAACGCCCAGCGCACCCTGACCGAAGGATTCCCCGACCGTTTCCTGCTCGGTATCGGCGTCAGCCACACCCCCGCCATCGCCCACCGCGGCCACCACGGCCACCAGATGGCCAGCCCACTCCAGGTCACCCGCGACTACCTCACCGCCATGGACGCCGCCCCCTACTACGGCGCCCCACCCGCCACCGGTCTGCACCGCATCCTCGCGGCCCTCGGACCGAAGATGCTCAGGCTCGCCGCCGAACTCACCGGCGGCGCACATACCTACACCGTTCCCGTCGAACACACGGAATTCGCCCGCCGCCACCTCGGAGAAGGACCCCTTCTGATCCCCGAACAGAAAGTCGTCCTCGTCACCGACCCCGGCGACGCCCGCCGCATCGCCCGCGCCAACGTCAGCCGCGTCATCCGCCTCCCCAACTACGCCAACAACCTGCGCCGACACGGCTTCACCGACGACGACCTCGCCGGCCAGGGCAGCGACCGCCTCATCGACGCCCTCGTCGCCTGGGGCACCCTTGACGACATCCACCGCAGAGTCAAAGACCACCTCGATGCCGGCGCGGACCACGTCGCCCTCCAGGTCCTGACCGCCGACCCGACAACACTCCCCCGTCGGGAATGGGGCGAACTCGCCGCGCTGATCCACTAGACGAGTACGCGCGCCCGACAACACGAACGTGGATCAAGGAACGGAGCTGGGGTTCGACCGCGTGGCACCCTTCGACCTGGCCAAACGGTGCCTGCTGTCGAACAGTCCCTGTGGACGGTGCAGGAACCCGCGCGGTTCCTGCACATTCCCGGGAACATCGTCTCCAGGACGAGCCGCAGTCCGTCCAACGTCAGCCTCTCTTGAATGCCTCCCGGCGCAGCATCTGGAACAGTGTGGGAGCGCCCTCGAGCGTTGTCACTGCGACCGCCTTACGCACGAACCGGGCATTTCCCGCCTGCTCGAGCAAGCTCGCGGCGAGGTCGGCGCGGCTGGTGAAGATGCCCGGCGCCTGATCCTCGTGAAGCTCGTACCTCGTCACCCCGACAGCATCGAACAGGCCCGACGGGCGCATGATCGTCCACTCCAGGTCGCTGGCGCGGACGAGTTCCTCCATGAGCCGCATGTCCGCGTACGTCGTCTTGCCAATCGTCGCAGTGAGCAACGGCTGCATGACTCGGTTCAGCAGGAAACCGCCGTCAGCATGGTAGTGCGGCTCGGTGGCACTCGAGCTGACCACGACCAGTCGCTTGATCCCGTGCTTGGCCATCGCGGCGACGATGGTGCGCACGCCGTCGCTGTAGACGCTGATCGGCTTGCGCGTGAAGGGCACACCGAGCGTCGACAGCACGACATGTGCCCCGTCGATCGCGCGATCGACGGCCGGCGCGTCATGTACGTCGGCCTCCACGACGTCCAGTCCTTCGTGCGTGACAGGGAAATCGGCCGGCCGCCTGGTCACCGCTACGACGTCGTGGCGGGCGGCTAGCGCCTGCTCCGTCAGCAGTCGGCCGGTCGACCCGTTGGCCCCGAAGACGACGATCCTCATGGTTACGCTCCTCCTGACCCTCGGGCGCAGGTCGCGATCTAGTAATACGAATCTCGTATGATACGAAAACGATAGCATGACGTGGGGAGGTCAGGGGGCTTGACAGCGCGAGGTGTTGACGGATCGGCATCTGGCGAGGGAGGACGAACCCGGAGCCGGCGGATCGCCGAGGCCAAGCTGAGCCTGCGCGAGCTGCGGATCGAACTGGCAGTGCTCAATCACCGGGTGGGCTCGCGGATAGAGATCAAAGATGTTGACTTCGACTGTCTCGACGTCATCACGCGCCACGGCCCGATCAGCCCGAGCGCTCTTGCACGGCGCGTCGGTGTGCATCTGGCCACGATGACCGGCATTCTCGACCGCCTCGAGAGGGGCGGTTGGATCGTGCGCGACCGGGTCGAGAGCGACCGGCGTGCCGTGCTCATACGCGGTGTGCCCGACAAGCAGCGCGACATCTTCCGGCTGTACGACGGTATGAACCGCTCGCTGGACAGGATCCTTGAGAACTACAGCGACGACGAGATCGACCTCGTCGTCGACTTCCTGCGACGCTGCACCGAAGCCGGGCAATCTGCCACGGACCAGCTCGCGAAGGACTCGAATACCTGATCGGAAAAATTGACCGGAACGGTCTGCTCGACATCCCGCCGGGCGGTGGGGTTGACCGACTTGGGCTTGGGCAGCACCGCCCGCAGCCGGCTCATTGCCGTGACCGCGCCTGTTGCCACGCGCCGCGCAAGCCCAGCGGGGCTAGGAGCGCCCGGCAAGAGGGTGTAGATCAAGGAGTGGAGTGGGCCGCGTAGAGCACCGCTACCCGGGCCTCCTCGCGCCTCGCAACGCATCCACCGCAACCCCACTCCTTGATCCGCATTCCCTTCGGTGCGACGAGTGGAAGGAAGACATCAGGAGGTGCCAGTTTTCGGGCAGAAAATGTATGTCAACCATCCACTCGTGCTCGGCCGGCTACCGCCTGACGGCGCTCCCGCCCGCAACGGGCCGACCGCAACCGCCGAGGGAGGCGAGCCCACAGTGATCGCCAATGCCGAGGACTCCCGGACGACCCCGGCCGTGGTCGACCTGGTGCGCGAACTCGCCGGCGGTGAGGAACCGAACAAGGGCCTCAACCCGGATGAGGCCGTCGCGATCGGCACCTCGCTGCAGTCCGATTTCACGAACCTCGCGGTCAAAAGCCCCTTGTTGCTCGACGTCAACCCGCTCTCCCTCAGCATCGAGAGCAACACGACCATCACCGCCATCCGGGAGGCCACCACCGAACTCGCCAAGGCCGGCTCGGCTCGGCGATGAGCCAGTCGCTCTACGCCGACATCGTGGACGAGGAGGACAAGAAGTGATCTCCTCCCCCGTGGTGAAATCAGCCTGACCACGTGACCGACGCTCGAGGCGACGACGCCACCAGGACAACAACCAAGACCAGCCGTTGCCGACGGCAGGACCACCAGCTCGACTGATCACAAAAGTCTGGCTGGAGTGCTGTCGGGAGAACATGAACAAGAATCCACCCACCACAGCTGAAATTATGTGATCTTCACCGTGTGGCGGTGAACCGCGGAGCCCGGGTTCCCGATTGTCGGGACGTAACCCGAGGCTGTCCCACGCCTCACCACAGCCATAATGGTCAATACTGACCATGGCAACCGACAGATATCAGGCAGCCACCGGGTTTTCAACCCGCGACGACAGAAATGTGGATACGGACGATCTTGAGTAAAGATCAAAAACTGCCAGGGTCGGCGGATTCACCAACTCGATAGCTGATCGACAGCGATGG
>NZ_CAUVXP010000002.1:0-66099 GCF_963555955.1 Protofrankia sp. Cas3 | reverse complement strand
ATAAGATGCGGTCCATTCCATCGTTCTCTCCCATCGGTTTGCTGCACAAGCGCGCCGCCGGCGAGGGTCGCCGCCGTTGCGCTGGAGGACTCGTGGACCGTCGTACCGTGATTGCGGGCATCGCAGCAGCCCCCCTGGTCGCCGCTACCGGAGTGACCGGCACATCATCGGCGTCAGCCGCCGAATTCGGGGGCCACGAGCGCCATCGGACGCTGGTGATCGGGCACCGCGGCGCGTCGGGCTACCGCCCTGAACACACCCTCGCCTCGTACGAGCTGGCCGCGCGGATAGGCGCCGACTTCATGGAACCCGACCTCGTGCCCACCAAGGACGGCGTCCTGGTCTGCCGGCACGAGCCGGAGATCGGCGGCACCACCGACGTCGCCGACCACCCGGAGTTCGCCGCCCGCAAGGTGACCAAGGTGCTGGACGGCACGCCGGTCACCGGCTGGTTCACCGAGGACTTCACACTGGCTGAGCTGAAGACCCTGCGCGCCAAGGAGCGGCTGCCGGCCTTCCGGCAGGAGAACACGATGTACGACGGCCGGTTCGAGGTCCCGACCTTCGTCGAGCTGCTCGAGCTACGCCAGCGCCTGTCCCGGGAGCTCGGCCGCGAGCTCGGCGTCTACCCCGAGACCAAGCACCCGACGTACTTCCAGAAAGCCGGTCTTCCCCTCGAGCAGCGCCTCCTGGACCTCCTGAACCGATACGGCCTGAACCACCGCGGCGCCCCGGTGTTCGTGCAGTCCTTCGAGACGGGGAGCCTGCGCCAGCTGCGTACGCTTGGCCTGCGCGCTCCCTCGGTGCAGCTGCTCAGCGCTGGCGGCGCTCCGTTCGATCTGATCGACGCCGGCGACCCGCGGACCTACGCGGACCTGTCCACGCCGGCCGGCCTGCGACAGATCGCAAGCTACGCGAACGGAATCGGACCGGACAAGACGCAGATCATCCCGCGGGCCGCGGACGGAACGCTGGGCACGCCGACCTCGCTCGTCCCCGACGCGCACGCCGCGGGGCTGGTACTGCACCCGTACACCTTCCGGGCGGAGAACAACTTCCTGCCGGTGGACTACCGGCGCGGCGCGAACCTCAGCGACTTCGGTCGGGGGATCGACGAGCAGGTGACATATCTGAAGGCCGGCATCGACGGGCTGTTCACCGACCAGGCCGACATCGGTGTCATCGCCCGGAATGAGGCTTTCAAGTCCTAGCCGGCCAGGTCCTGGCTGGCGTCCTGGCTGGCGTCCTGGCTGGCGTCCTGGCTGGCACAGCACGGCGTAATTCCAGCGGGGATGAGCTCCCCGCGTTGCGAGACCGTGCTGAACATGGTGGCGGCGAACAACCTCGCCACCATGTTCAGCACGTCGGCGTTTTGACGCAATGACTGTGCGACCTCAACCTGCCGTGGACAACTGCTCCGGACGGTCCCGCGACCACGCCAACGTGTCACTGATGGCATCGAACAGCTCGAATAACTCCTCGGCGATGTCGACATGCGGACTGCTCAGAACAACATTGAGTACACCGCGACCGTCCGGCACGGGAATGAGCGTCTGCATGATGACGCCGTCGATCGGCACCCCGTCCGGCTCCGACCGCTCAACCCCACGCGTACGCACAGCCCGGCCGGCTGGCATCTCGACGACCGTCACGGTACGCCACGGAGAGCTCCGAACCGTCGGTGCCACCGCGGTGATCTGACCCGCGATCGCCTCGGCCGTGTTGTCCGCGCCGGTCGCCATGCCGTCGGTGTGGAACACCATCACACTGGCCACCAGACCGTCGGAACCGTCCACCAGTTCGGCTGTGGCCGCGCAATACACAGCCCCCTGCCGCTCCGCGCGCTCAGCGACCTCCCGCAGCAGCCTGAGTAGCGCCGCACGGTGTGGCCGCAGTTGCGGGAACTGCGCGATCCGCTCGTCGACCAGACGCGCGAGGTCACCGGTACGGCTGGCGCGCCACACGTCGAACTCA
This sequence comes from Protofrankia sp. Cas3, assembly GCF_963555955.1. NCBI lineage: Bacteria > Bacillati > Actinomycetota > Actinomycetes > Frankiales > Frankiaceae > Protofrankia > Protofrankia sp. Cas3. The sequence continues at coordinate 64,125 of NZ_CAUVXP010000002.1, read as the reverse complement.
AACCAGGAGCGGGGCACCCGAAGGGTGAACCAGGTCGGGGCACCGGTGCCGGTGCCGCTCACACCGCACCGCCCGCCGCCACCGGCGACGCGGTCACGCCGGCGTCAGGAGACGCAGCGACCAAAACCGTGGGTGCCGCCGGCGGCAACACTCCGGCGAGGCCGGAATCCGCCGCGGATACCCCGTCTGCCAGGCCACGCAGCAGGCCGGACGCCCGCTCCAGCAACTTGTCCAGCGACTCACGCCGGTCAGACGACTGGCTGACGAAATGATGCAGGGCCGTCTCCACCTCGCCCGACCCCGTCTGACCATGCAGACCGTCGAAAGCGGCACCGAGCGAGGAGAGCGCAGCGCGAATGTCTGCCAGCTCACCGGACATCTGCCGGGCGACCTCGGGATCGCATCCGAAGACACTCGCCGTCACTTCGTTGCCCCTTCCATGGGCACGCACACCGTTACCACCCCAGACGCCTGAAGGCTAACCAGCACGCTACCAAGAAGCAATATCGGGAAACCATCCGTGGCCGACGATCGAGCGATCATGCTTTTTAGAGCGCCCGACAATAGGGACGTGGATCAAGGAGTGGGGCTGGGGTGCGTGCATCGCGAAGCGATGGATGGGGAGCGATGTGGCGAGGTGCGTGCTCGGGCCCCGCGTACCCGCGATCCTCGAACCACACCGCCGCGTCATGGGTCGACGCGGTCCCGGCCGGGTCAATCATGAGCGGGCGACCCCACCCGCCGGCATCGTCGCGCTCCGCGAACACACTCATGTGTGGATGAACAGCTACGGAAAGTTGCCTCTCAGCATGCGGAAGCAGACTGCATTTCCTATCCTTATCAGGGAACGCAAGCCTACCGACATTGATCACTATTGACTGGTGACCGCAGGGCAGGACGAAGGTGGGTTTTAGACGTGATCGAGACAGCTGAAAGCACTCCGCCGCACAGGCCGTCCACCCGCACCTGCCGCCCGAAGACGTCGGGTCGGCGGGGATTTCGCCGGATGGCGTTCCTACAGCGGCAGCGCAGATCCGCGGTCGTGTTGCTGTTGGTTGCGTTTCTCACCGGTGGGCTTGTCACGCCCGCGGCGGGCGCCGGCGGCTCCGGGGGTACAACAGGCGACGGAGACGTCGTCGGTACTCCCACATCCCTGCGAAACGTGCCCCCGGTAATATCCAGTGTGGCTACGGGCACATTGCTCGCCTACCACATGCCGGGCATCCAGGGAAAACAGATCAATGCGACGGCCATGCTTTTTGTTCCCACCGGGTCACCACCGCCACACGGCTGGCCCCTTGTCGTCTGGGGTCACGGAACCGTCGGACGGGCACCGGAGTGTGCGCCGAGCGTCCAGCTCCAGGAACACAACACATGGGTTGACGGGCCGAACGACACCCTACTGGCAGCCGTCTTGAAGATGGGCGTTGCCGTCGTCGCTCCGGACTACGAAGGACTGGGTCCCGTGGCCGATGGCGTCAGGGCCGGCCACGGCTATTATCACCTTTCCAGCGCGGGGAATTCGATGATCTTCGCTGCTGTCGCCGCGCAACGAGATCTTGGTAGCAAACTGTCCGGGCAATGGGTGTCGGCCGGGTGGTCGGAAGGGGGTTTCGCATCGCTTGCCGCCGCTTATTATTCCAACGTGGCCAAGAAAGCTGATCCCGACCTGGAGTATCGCGGCGCCATCGCCATCGCCCCGGTTCCGGATATTCGCGCCATGAACAGGGTCCTGTGGCGTGATATTGTCGATGCCTCTCAATCTGGATATGGGCCGACGGGCCGTCAGATCGACCAGCTGGTCTTTGCCAATGCGGAAACCATTTACTTCACGAAGACCCAACGTTATGCAGGCTACCACGTCGACCCGGCCCAGATCTACGGTCCCAATATGTTGAGGTTCTACCAGCAGAACTGGCAGACATGTCTGCCGGACCTGAACGCCCTCGTCCGGCATGATATCCAGAACTACCTGAACGCCGCTCCCTCCCATCGCCTGGACTCTTATCCAGGGATCCACGGCGAGACAGCCAACTCGCTTCCAGAGAACGCCCGGTTTTTCGACCAGAACCAGGGGCGGCTCGAGAACTCAACGCTGCCGGGCCCGATCCTCTGGCTGTACGGTACCGATGACATCACCAGCCCGAGCTCTGTCACCTACAACACCGTCAACAAGATGGTGGCCAACGGCAACGACATCAATCTGGCCGTCCTTGAGGGGGCGGGCCACTACGATGTATCCACCGTCGGCCTACCGCTCATTCAGGCACGCCTGAGGCAGCTCTTCATGCTGAGGTGACGTCTGAGGTGCCCACTGAGGTGACGCCAACCCGTCCCCGTTCGTATCCGGGCTCCTGGGATGAAGGGATCGGCGGGCGGCGGGCGGCGGCCGCCGCCGCCCGCGCCGACCCACCGCTGGGCGACATCCGCCGGCCCTGGCGGGGGAAGCATCAGGGTGTGCGATGCGCGGTGTTGGGAGCGACCGGCTACATCGGCGGCCGGCTGGTACCGGAGCTGGTGGGCCGGGGGCATGCCGTACGGGCGGTGGCCCGCAGTCCGGGCACGCTGGCCGACGTGCCCTGGCGCGACCAGGTCGACGTGGTGGCCGCGGACGTCACCGACGCCGACGGCGTCGCCACGGCCCTCGCCGGACAGGACGTCGTCTACTATCTGGTGCACTCCCTACACCAACGCGACTTCGTCACGCTGGACCGCGCCGCCGCCCACACCGTGGCCACCTGTGCCCGCACGGCCGGGGTGCGACGGATCGTCTATCTGGGCGGCATCAGCCCCACCGGCCAGCGGCTGTCCCCGCATCTGGCCTCCCGGGCGGAGGTCGGACGGATCCTGCTCGACTCGGGTGTGCCCACGGTCGTCCTGCAGGCAGCGATCATCATCGGCTCTGGATCGGCCAGTTTCGAGATGTTGCGCTACCTCAGCGAACGACTCCCGGTGATGGTCACCCCGCGATGGGTGCACAACCACGTACAGCCGATCGCAATACGCGACGTGCTGCACTACCTCGCCCACGCCGCCGAGCTCCTCCCCGGCACGGTGAACCGGGGTTTCGACATCGGCGGTCCCGACGTCCTCACCTACCTGGACATGATGCACCGCTACGCCGAGATCGCAGGCCTGCCGCGGCGCCTGGTGCTCCCGGTACCGCTGCTCACCCCGTGGCTGTCCGCGCAGTGGGTCAACCTGGTCACCCCGGTGCCGCGCAGCATCGCCGTCCCGCTCATCGAGTCCGTCATCCACGAGGTGGTCTGCCGCGACCGTGACATCACCGACGAGATCCCGGACCCGCCCGACGGGCTGACGGGCTACGAGCGGGCCGTCGACCTGGCACTGGCCAGGACTCGCGAGGCCGCGGTGCCCACCCGCTGGTCGGGCACCTCGACGCCGCGCGCACCCTCGGACCCACTACCCACCGACCCGAGCTGGTCGGGCGGGACGGTGTACGAGGACGTCCGTGAACGCGGCACCCGGGCCGATACGGGGGCGCTGTGGCAGGCCATCGAGGCTGTCGCCGGTACGCACGGCCGGTGGCGCGTGGAACACATCCAACGGCCCCACCTGCTGCGGCTGCGCGCCGAGATGCCGGTGCCCGGCCGTGCCTGGCTCGAGATGTCCGCCACCCCCGCCCCCGGCGGCTCGCTCTACCGGCAACGGGCGGTCTTCGAACCGCACGGACTGGCCGGCCACCTTTGCTGGAAGGCCGTCGCGCCCTTCCAGAACCTTGTCTTCGGCAGGATGGCCCACACCATCACAGGCGCGGCGGAACACCAACACCATCGCGCCAATTGATAAACACCTTCCGTTCTGCTAAAATTGCGTTTGGTAATCGAGAACAAGAAGATGGGAGCACATCGAACGATGACAGAGCGACAGCTCACAATAGTCGTATACCACGAGGACGACGGCTTTGTCGCGCAGTGTCTTGAAGTCAACGTGGCAAGCGATGGCGACACCGAGGATGACGCCCTCGCCAACGTCCAGGAGGCCCTGGAACTGTTCTTCGAGGACGGCGACGCCATCGAGACACATCCCGTCTACCAGGCGAAGGTGGCGAAGCTGACGCTGCAAAGTGCCTAACACGCCATCCTCTGAGGAAATCTGCAAAATCCTCGAAAAGCACGGCTTCCGCCTTGCTGGACAGAAGGGCTCTCACCGGAAATACCGGCACGACGGGCCGCCCGGCCGGACCGTGATTGTCCCCATGGGACGCAAGAACATGCGCATCGGAACCTTCCGGTCCATCGTCGGCCAGTCCGGCTTGAGCATCACCGACTTCCTGCCGTAGCACGCCGCGCCGCTCGACCCAGGCCGCCGCGCCGAGTTCGAAGCCGAGTTCCGCGCCGCTCTGGTCGCCGCCGACGACGACATCGACCTCGCCCCGGCCCAAGCCGTCGTCGACCGCTGGTGGCCGCAAGCCCTGCTGTGCGCCAACCCCGAGATCCAGGCCGGCGCCGACGAAGACCGCCGCCGCGTCGCCGTCGGCGACCTCACTGTCATCGCGGAGACCTGGTACCCACCCGGCCACCCCTACGCGCCCGATCGGGTCTGATGGCCGCTTACGCCGTCCGATCTATACGGCGCCCGCGGCCAGAGCCCATAAGGCCCAGAGCCGGTAGCGCGAGGCCGGACGGGGCCGGACGGGGCCGGTTCAGCCTGCCCGCGGCCGGTTCAGCCGGCAAGCAGCCGGCGCAGCCACAGCAGCTTCGCCGCCTTCGCGGCCTGCGAGACCGCGGCGTGCGGCGCCAGCATGTCGAACCCGTGGAAACCGCCAGGCCATACATGCAGCTCGGCGACACCACCGGCCTGCCAGATACGCGTCGCGTAGGCGACGTCCTCGTCCCGGAAGGTCTCCGCCGAACCGACGTCGACGAACGCCGGCGGCAGCCCCGAAAGGTCATCGGCCCGCGCCGGCGCCGCGTACGGGGAGACGTCGGGGCCGCCGCGATCGGCACCCAGCAGCGCCGACCAGCCCGTCGCGTTGGCGGTCTGATCCCACACGCCCCGCCCCGCCATCTGCCGGGCGGAGGGCGTGTCGTTACGGTCATCGAGCATCGGGCACAGCAACATCTGCCCGGCCAGAGTCGGGCCGCCACGGTCCCGAGTGAGCAGCGCCAACGCCGCGGCCAGCCCACCGCCCGCGCTGCTACCCGCGATCACGATCCGAGCCGGGTCGACGCCCAGCTCGGCGGCGTGCGCAGCCGTCCACAGCAGCCCGGCGTAACAGTCCTCCACCGGCGCCGGATGGGGATGCTCGGGAGCAAGACGGTACTCCACGGAGATCACGACCAGGCCCAGCTCCTGCGCCCAGTCCAGCGTCTCCGGGACACCCAGCCGATTGTTGCCGATGATCATTCCACCGCCGTGCATGTAGTACAACGCCGCGTACGGCGCGCTGGCCGCCGCGGGTCGGCACACCAGCAGCGACACGTCGGGCGCCCCGGGCGGACCGGGCACCGCCACGTCCTGGACGTCGAACGCGCCACCACGCACAAGCTCCTCGTCCGCCATGGCCATCCCGCCCATGGCCTCGCGAAACCCCGGAATCATCGCCGGCGTCACCGACGACGGCAGGTAAGCCCCGAGGGCCTCCAGCGCCGCCACCAGCTCGGCGTCGAACGGAGGCGGCGAGCCGACGGGCATACCCTGCGATGTGGATGGCGGTGCCCCGATGGTCATGGATTCTCCCGATCGCCACGAACGCTGCTGTACGACAACGAGAAGCATCCTCTCCACGGACGATCCAGGTGAAAAGGAGCCGACCGCCGGGTATCGACCGCCAGCCGGCGGCCTGGGCAGCCCGCAGCGCAGCGTCGAAATCCGTGGCCCACCAGGCCAGCTGATGGAAGCCCTCGTGCCCGGACGCGAGGAACTCGGTGTAGATGCTGGGCGTGTCGCCTTCCTGGTGGATCAATTCGATCTGCAGATCGCCGGTGTTGGCGAAGGCGACCGACAACGTCACCTCGCAGGGCTGGCCGCGATAGAGCCCGCTCTGCGGCCGTCCGCGCAGGACGTACCAGGGGCCGACACCCATGCTGAGCCAGGCGGCCACCGCCTGGTCGAGGTCACGGACGACATAGCCGAGCTGGCGCACGACTCCCGGCAGTGCGGCTGACTCATAGGACGGGTGCATCGACCGCTCCTCTGGTGTGATGCGGGTCCGGGCCGGATCGGCGGGCCGGTGGTGACGAGTCCCTCGGCACCGCCCGCACCATCTCAGCGTCGCCGGTAACCGAGGGCGGGCGGAATCAGCCTGGATATACAAATGATATCTGGTCGCTGAGATCACGAATCCGAAACTGGCCGAGCATCGGCACGTTCGAGAGGAAAGCCCATGACGTCCCGACCGCCGCTGGCCGAACAGCTGGACCTGGCCCCACACCCCGAAGGCGGGGGCGGCCTCAACCGGTCAGCTGTTCGCTCTACCGTCCTGGCGCTTTAACTGGTGAACCTCAGTAGCGTCGTGACGACGATAGGTGAACTCAACACCCTGCGCCAAGTCACCGAAATCCTCGACGGTGACGGACTCCGCTTTTCCGGCAAGCACGAATAGGAGGTGCCGTACCGTCCAGGCCCCTTCGTAGCGATTGCCGAACTTGTCGGCCTCACCACCAGACCTTGGACTCACGATACCTCCTCACCCATCCCCAGCCGGAATAGACTGCGAGTCAGCATATATGAATTCTCTCCAACTTTGTTCTTATTTTGAACCAGTTTGGGAGTATGTCAATGTGGCCTTGCCTAACGTGCGTACCCATCCTGTAGATACTGCACGCGCCCCGTCTTCAGTGCGTCGAGCGCCACCGCCACCCGTCGCCACACGTACGGCCGCAACCGTTGCTGCGCCTGCTCGGGCGTGCAGAACTCGAACGCCGACAGCTCTTCGTCACGCAGCTTGAGCCCAGCGATCTGCTCGTCGCTCAGCTCGCCGCCGTCGAAGACGAAGGCGAGCAGGTCATCCCACGGCCCATGTGGCGATACCCAATCGACCACGAGCAATCCGCCCACATGCACGTCCAGGCCGAGTTCTTCCTTCAGCTCACGGCGCACGGCCTCGTGCGGCGGCTCGTTGGCCTCGGCCATGCCGCCCGGTGTGTCCCAGTTGGGCTTGTACTGCGGATCAACGAGCAGAATCCGGCCCGCGTGGTCGCGCAGGATCACGTCGGCGCTGACTCGCTTGCGTGGTTGCTTCGCGTTGCCCTCTGCCAAGTACGCCTGCCAGGCTTCCGGGTCACGCTCATACAGCGGAGCGTCAGCGTTCACCATCTCTCCCCGAGCGCCGTTCCATCGCCACGTCCGTCCTGTGTGAGCCACTGGTAGAGCCACACCCGCTCCCTGAGCGCCTCATCGAGGCAGCTCAAGAACTCGGCCACCATCCGAGTACCCCGGTGCGGCTCCAGCAGGCGCTTGAGATCAAGAAGCTGCTGGATGACGAGATAGGAGCCGAGCTGCTGGGTCGCGTCCAGCACCTCCTAAGCCACGGCACAGGCTTCGTCGGGCCTGCCTTGGGCAATGAGCACAGTTACAAGGATGAGCTGCCCGAATGCCCGGCTGCGTGTGCGGTCCCCCGGCCGCAGCTCGATGACACGCTCCGCTTGCCGTTCCGCCTGAGTCAGGTCTCCGAGTTGGCGTAGGCACCGGGCGGCCTCGTTCGCTAGTGAGCCTTCATCGAAGTGGCTCACCCATGGCGACCGTTCCTCGGCCGGCTGCGCTTCAAGCACCCGCTCCGCCTCGGTGAGGAGCTGCGTGCAGTCGTCGGATCGTCGCAGCACTGCAAAGCCACGAGCCTGCATCGCAAGGAGACGAGCTTCGAGTTCAGGCAACCGCGGACCACGGGCCAGCACTTCACGTCCTCGTCGCGCGTACTGGATGGCGTCGGCCGACTTGCGCTGGTGGTGGGCTAGATGGCTCATGCTGGCCAGGATGTGTATGCCGAGCTGCCGGTCGTTCCCGAGCTTGACGAGATCAAGAGAGCGCGCAAAGTGCTGCCCGGCGGCTTGGTCCCGCCCGGCGTCGTGAGCCATCCACCCAGCCATCTCGGTCAACGCGGCTGCGGCCGTGAAAGCCAACCTTCCATCGCTGCCGTGATCGACTCCGAACATGCGTGGCGCGACCTCAGCTTGCAGGTACTTGACGACCGTGGCGTAGAGATGACCGCCGCCGACCTGGCGATCCGCCGCCCGGAATGACTGTATCGCGGAGGCGTAACCATTGCTGCTGCCAAGCGGCAGTCTGAATGACGGAGCCTGAAGCAATACGGGCCGCGGCGGGGCTTGCTGCGGTATAGTCGCCATCTCTCCCTCGGTCATACGGACGTTGCCATTTGCAGGCAGCTCACCGGGCAATTTGAACCACAGTAGATGCTCGGGAATGCGAAGCGTCCGTGCCCAATGCGTCAGGCTGTCGAGATGGCGGACGGGTGCGCCGTTCTCGATACGACTGATTTGCGCTTGCGTCAGGCCGAGCCAACCGGCGACAACACCCTGCGGAATGCCGTCTTTGCCGTATACGGCGATGTGCTGCGGGTGTTTGCGATACGCCCGCGAGACGTGGCCGATGTGCTGCGCAGTGAAAGCATCCCGAAACTGATCGGTGTCCCAGAACTCATCAGGCAAGTCCGGCGGCTGAATGATGAAGTCTCGGGCCTTGGTCTGGCACGGGGCGCACTGGCTGCTCTTGTTGTCGCGGGCAAGGCGCGTTCCGCAGCGGCAGTAACGTGCCGGGCGGTTCGCGTCCATGATCGTCCTGATCTCCGGGTGCGGCATCCTGACCAGCAATTCTAGAGCCTGGTCCACCCTACGCGGCGAACGACATACACGGCATGTATGGCGTGTATACCCCCGCGATCATGCCCGGTACGGCCCAGCCGGGCCACTCTCTGGTTACCCGGACACGTCCCCAACCAGGGAGAACGATCCATGACCCGCCAAACATCGGCTCCGGCCGCACCGATCGTCGCTGACTACTTCCCGCCGGAGCTGCGGCAGCTGTGCCGGACCGCAGTACGGGTACTGCACGAGCACATCGAGGTGGGCGGCCTATGCGTGGTCTGCGGCGTGAGCTGGCCGTACACTTACGTCGAAGTGGCCTCGCCGGAGTCACGCCATTCACGCAGGTTCTGCACCACTTCTTCGTAGAACTTCTCCAGCGTGTCCACCACCGAGGTGACGAACGTGCCCTTCCCGATACTGCGTTTCGTCCCGAGGGGAGCGCTCAAGGAAATACGAAAGGCCCTGATCTCACATCCCGGATCGGTGACCAGGATGTCCGGCTTCTGGCGCACCAAGGCGAGAAGCTCGGCTCGGGCTGCTTCCCGCGATCCCTGGTCGAACGATTCGACCCGCAGATTTCCGTTCGCATCCCCGAGCTGCCTCACCATCCACTTCACCCGGGTGAGCGGGCGTCCCTGGCGAGGTGCGTCAATGCTTACCGAGCACACGACCCGGCCTGCACGCAGATCCGCGGTGACGGTCACTGGACCGACCGCCCCGGGGATCCGCAGCATCGCAGACAGGGTGCCGTTCCCGCACAGCTCCTCGGCCAACATCTGCCGCCGCTGCGTCGCGTCCACACGGCGGTTCACCTGGGAGATGACCTCGATACCCAGCAGCCCACCCAGGTGTAAGCACAGACAGTGGGCAAACTGGTCGAAGCGTTCGGCGACGGAAGGCAGTCCTTTGTCCGTGGGTCGCAGCGTGCCCGCCGACACGCTGTCCCTCACCGCCACCCAGTGAGGTCCCAGGTCGTCGAACGTCTCCGCCCCGGAACGCCCGTGATCGAGGTACCGGAGAAACTCGCCGAGGATATACTCCTGGGTGGCGTCCGCCACCGAGCTATTCTCTATCAGGAGCTGGCAGCGGAATCGTATCTCCGCCCACGACAGATGGTAGACGCCGACTTTCTTCGTTTTCCGCCCGTCGATCGCGACAGGATGGCGTTCGTCTGCCGTCGTGATCAGATTGGAGATGGTGAGCACGGCGTCGAACCGCTGTTCCCGGGCAATGTCGAGGTACGCCTCGACCTGCCCCGAGCGGAGTTCACCAGTGCCCGTCTTCACCTCGACCAGCGCGGTCCACGATCGCTGCCCCCGGGTCACTCTGATCAGGCCGTCCGGCACGTAGGGGTCGTCGCCCCGGTTGAACGGCACCTCGATGAACGTCTCGACCTGGCCGGCCGGCGCCCCGAAGCGGGTGGTCAAAGCACGACCGAACTCGCGCACCGAACCCACGACGGCCAGCAACGCCGACGTCGCGCGCCGTTCCTGCTCCGCCGCACCACCGATACCCGCAACGGGGAACAGCCTCGCCGGTTGCCACCGCTGCTCTACCTCCCCGGCATCGGGCCTTCTCGCCTTCGACGCCGGCAGCCGCCGCGCTGACCTGCTTTTCTTCGTGGTGACCGTCTGGGTTCGCCGCTCCCTCCTGTTGGCCGGCGGGCGGGACACATCTGGCGGACCTGCAGCGCTGGAAGCATCTACCCCGGCAGTGGTGCCGGCACTGTCCGCAGGATCCGCGCCTACGGGCGCCACCTGCTCGGTTCGCCCGGGTGCGGGGCTGTCTTCCTCGTCGGAGTCGACCTCGACACCGTATTCGGTGACGAGGGTCGCCAGGCCTGTGTCGTATCCCTGGCCGACCGCGCGGAACTTCCACTGCCCGGAACGGCGGTAGACCTCCCCGAGCATGAACGCGGTCTCGGTGGATGCACCCGTGACGTCGTACCGCAGCAGCTCCACTGCGTCAGCCCCCCGCAGTAGCCGCAGCCGCAGGTACTCCAGCCGGCCAAAGCCATCACCTTCACCGCCGTCCAAACTGGCGGCGAAGAGCACCCGCTCGACGCTGTCCGGGACGTCATCCATGTCGACCTCAACGACGTCGGTGAAGGCCGTGTGCCGCTCCCCGGCAGCGGACGTCTTGCCGCGAAGCCTGACCGCCCCGCCTGCCCCGGACGGCTGGTTGTAGAAGACGAAGTCGTCGTTCGACCGGACCTTCCCGTCATCCCCAAGCAGCAGCACGCTCACATCCGCGTCAAGCGGATGCCCCTTCTCAGCAGCCCATTCAAGAATGACCGAGACCGAACCGAGCTCGTCAGCCAGGGCGCTGAGGGTTACGTTTCCCCCCTTGCGCATGGCCGCAACCGTCGCAGCGCACATGCCCGAACCATACAGCCAGAGACTTTAATAAAAGAAGATCAACTGCTTGATCTACAATCGAGCATCGATGGGAAAACAATAAGAAGCGATGCAACATAAAAATCGGCCGTTCCAGCCGGGCACGCAACCCGCTCAGATCTTCATAAAGCAGACAAAACACTGCTGCGTGAGACGCTGACGGGACTGTCCGGAGCCTGTGGATCGCGTGTCGGACCGTTCAGCTGGCCCGGCCAGCTGAGGGCGAAACCGATGACGTCGCCGACGATGGAATGACTCAAGTGCGGCCGGGGGCTTCCAGCCGGGTGGTCTGTCCGGCTGCGAGCCCGCGGACGGTATCGCCGCGGCAGTGTGCTCCCGAGTGGGTGGTCACGACGGTGCCCACGGTAGCGAGCAGTGCTCTGCCGGCATCGTCGAGGTTGTCACCGTGGTGTTGGTGAAGGCGTAGTGCCATTGCTCGTAGGTGAAGCCGACGGCCCTGTGCCGGTTCGCCGGGTTCTTGAGCACCGGGAATGTCGCCTTGACTGGGACGGGCCCGGCGCCCACGTGCTCTGGCACGGCAAGGGGCGCAAAGGGCGGATCACCCCGCTCAGGGCGCCCGCCGTCGCCGCACTGCGGCTCTGGCAGCGCGAGAACCCCGCGCCCGAGGACGCCGTCGTGTTCACCGCCCGCGGCACCACCAGGACGATGAGCACCGACGCCGTCGCCGACCGCCTGAAGATCCACGCCAGGGCGGCGGCTGCTGGCGCACCCTCCAGGGCCTGGTCGACTTCGCCGTTGTGCAGTCCTATCTGTCTACCGCCACCAAATGGGGATTGCACACCCTCGACGTGCTCATCCAGCTGTTCACTATCGGCGCCTGGCTTCCGTCCCGCGGCTCAACCCTCCTGAGGCCATGCTCAGCAACCAGCAACCAGCAACCAGCAACCAGCAACCAGCAATCCCAGCTGAACAGCTACATCTCCGCGGCTTTGGAGCGCCCGGCAACAGGGGACGCGGCGTCGCGGCGTCGCGGGCAAGGGCATTGCCCCGACCCGGGCACGGTTGAGATCATCCCAGGAGCGGGCGCGGTGAGGACAGGGCACCTCGTCCAGACCTCCGGGGCCCGGCCGGAGCGATCCGCACGCCAGACAAGGAGCTCCCGTGAGCGCGATGACGTTCCAAGAAATGACCCCGGTGTCCTTCCTCGAACGAGCAGCGAGGGTTTTCGCCCAGCGGCCGGCCGTGGTGGACGGCGATCTGCAGTATTCCTACGGCGAGTTCTGGCAGCGCGCGCAGCGGCTGGCCGGGGTGCTCGCCGAACACGGGGTACAGCCCGGCGACCGGGTGGCGGTCCTGTGCCCGAACACCCACGTGTTACTCGAGGCGCACTACGGGGTACCGCTCGCGGGTGCCGTGCTGGTGGCGGTGAACACCCGACTGTCCGCGAGCGAAATCGGCTACATCCTGGACCACAGCGGCGTGACGGTGGCCATCGTCGACGCCGAGTACCGCCCGGTGCTGTCGGACGCGCTGCGCGCCGGCACCGGGCGCCCGACCGTGATCCTTGCCGGGGACTGCGGCCCAGGGCAGGACGCCGGGTACGAGTTGCTGCTGGCGGACGCGCAGCCGCATCGAGTGCCGGTAACCGACGAGCGTTCGCTGCTGTCGCTGAACTACACCAGCGGTACCACCGGCCAGCCCAAGGGGGTGATGTACCACCACCGCGGCGCCTACCTGCAGGCGGTCGCAATGGCCTACCATGCCACGCTCGACACGTCCTCGCGCTATCTGTGGACACTGCCGATGTTCCACACCAACGGCTGGTGCTTCCCGTGGGCGGTGACCGCGTCCGGCGGCGTGCACCACTGCCTGCGCAGGGTCGATTCCGGCGAGATCTGGCGGGCGATCCGAGACGAGGGAATCAGTCACTTCTGCGCCGCGCCCACCGTGCTCGCCATGCTGGCTGATCATCCTGCGGCGCATCGCCCGCCGTATCCGGTCAAGGTGTTCACCGGGGGGGCACCGCCGTGGCCCGCGTTGCTGGAGCGGATGGAGACCTTCGGAATCGATGTACACCACCTCTACGGACTGACTGAGACCTTCGGTCCCGCCGTCGTGTGCGAGTGGCAGCCGGAATGGGACGGCTCGACCGTGCAGAAACGGGCGCGGTTGACCGCACGCCAGGGAATTGCCAACGTGATCAGTGAACCGGTCCGTGTGGTGGACGCGTCCGGAGCGGACGTACCGGCCGACGCGGCCACCCTCGGCGAGATCGTGCTGCGAGGTAACAACATCATGCTGGGCTACTACCGGGACGAGCAGGCAACCGCCGAGGCCTCGATCGGCGGCTGGTTCCACACCGGCGACCTCGGGATCATGCATCCCGACGGCTATGTCGAACTGCGCGACAGGATCAAGGACATCGTCATCTCCGGTGGAGAAAACATCACCTCCGTCGAGGTGGAAAAAGCCCTCGCCGAGCATCCGGAGGTCCTTGAGGCCGCGGTGGTCGGTGCCCCGCATCCGACGTGGGGCGAGGTTCCGATCGCGTACGTCACCCTGCGATCACAGGACGCCGCCGACGAGGCGGAACTCATCGACTTCGTCCGGACCCGGATCGCTCGGTTCAAGGCACCGCGCCGGATCATCTTCGGCGTCCTTCCCAAGACCTCCACCGGAAAAATCCAGAAAGCCATGCTCCGTGAACGAGCCATCGACCTGACATTCGGCTAGGAGAATTCCCGGAAGGCCGAACCCCGCCCCCGCGGGACCGGGCGGTGGGACCATCCCCGGACGGGCACACCGGTGCCCAGGCACGCAAGGAGGGGCGGCATCGTGAGCGTCGGTTTCGCGGAGAAGGACGAGCCGGTGACCGGCGCCCGTCGGTATATCAGACGATCCACCGGGCAGCCTCCGCTCGCGGTAGGTACACCGGTGGCCTGCCGCGACGGCGTGCAGCTCAGCACGATGCGGCTCCGCGCAGCCATGAAGATCTCAGGCTAGGCGGCCGTGTCGAATCCCTGGCTCGCGTTGGAACCCGGCAGCGACCCGGCCGAACGGACGGCCGCACTACGCCGGGCACACGAGGCGTTCGTGACCGCGGGCGCGGCACCCCCGGTGTGGCCGGTGCTGCGCCCAGTGGTTGCCGATTCGTGGCGCCGCTCGGCGGAGGCCGGTGTGGATCCCGACCGCAACCTGCCCCCGGTCGTCCTCACCGACGGCGACCTCGACGCCTACCGACGCATCCATCCGCTCGCCGACGTCCTGCCACTGCTGCGCGAACTCCTCGGCGGTGTCACCGATGACTGCCGCCACCTCATGGCCATCTCAGACGCCGCGGGGCAGTTGCTGTGGGTCGAGGGCCATTTCGGGGTGCGGCGCCTGGCCGAGCGGGTGAACTTCGTCGAGGGCGCGGCATGGGACGAGCGGAACGCCGGGAGCAACGCGCCGGGAACCGCACTCGTGGTCGACCACGCCGTGCAGCTGTTCGCCGCCGAGCACTTCAGTCGGATGTCGCAGTCGTGGACGTGTTCGGCGGCTCCGATCCATGACCCCGCATCGGGTGAAAGCCTTGGCGTGATCGACATCACCGGCGGCGACCAGCTGGCGACCCCATACAGTCTGGCTTTGGTGCAGGCCGCCGCGCGGGCCGCGGAGGGTGAGCTCGCGCGGATCCGGGAACGCCGCCGCGAACGGCTGGGCGACCAGGGCGAGATGGTGCCCTGGCTCCGTCCTGGCGTCCGTTCATCAGCAGGCCGGCTGCAGCTGGAGGTACTCGGGCGCGACGAGGGCCTGCTTCGGATCGGGGACCGGCGGATGCAGCTGTCGCCTCGGCGGAGCGAAATCCTCGTCATCCTGCTGGCGCACCCCGAGGGCCTCACCGGAGAGCAGCTGGGCGTCGAGCTGTACGGCGACGACGCCAACCCGATCACGCTGCACGCGGAGATGTGCCGGCTGCGTCGGCTTGTCGGCCCGCAGCTGTTGCACTCCCGGCCGTACCGGGTGGGGCCCGGTATGGAGGCCGACTTCATGACCGTCGCCGAGCTCCTTGAATCGGGCGCGCTCCAGGTGGCGCTACGTCATTACCAGGGGCCGCTGCTGCCGCGTTCCGAGGCGCCGGGTGTGCGTCGTGCGCGGTCCCTG
Source organism: Protofrankia sp. Cas3 (assembly GCF_963555955.1). Taxonomy (NCBI): domain Bacteria; kingdom Bacillati; phylum Actinomycetota; class Actinomycetes; order Frankiales; family Frankiaceae; genus Protofrankia; species Protofrankia sp. Cas3. Next base: position 48,839 of record NZ_CAUVXP010000002.1, on the reverse strand, counting down.
CTCGAGCAGCAGGCCCGGGCGGCGCTGCTCGCCTCCGGCGACCCGGACGCACTCACCGCGTGGACACGCGCGCCGTGGGGACAGGACGACCTGGAGATGTGGCGGGCACTGACGGACAGTCTCCCCGTGTCCTCACCGCGCCGTATCCTGGCCGCCGCGCGGCTCACGCGGTTGTCGGCCGAGTTCGCCGCGCCCCAGACATCCGCTGCAAGGTCGCTGCAAGGTACCCGAACCTAACGTGCCGGTGACAGGCGTCTTTCCTGACGGAAGACGCTACTTCTCTTCGGGGAGGCACGTCTTGACGGTGTACGCAGCACCCGGCCAGCCGGGCAGCCCGGTCTCCTACGCGAGCCGGTACGAGAACTTCATCGACGGCACGTGGGAGCCCCCGGTCAAGGGACGGTACTTCGAAAACATCACGCCGGTGACCGGCAGGCCGTTCACCGAGGTGGCCCGCAGCACCGCGGAGGACGTCGAGCTCGCCCTCGACGCGGCCCACGGCGCCGCTGCGGCCTGGGGGCGGACCTCGGCCACCGAGCGGTCGAACATCCTTTTGAAGATCGCAGACCGGATCGAGCGGAACCTTGAGGCGCTCGCCGTCGCCGAGGCGTGGGACAACGGCAAGCCGGTCCGCGAGACGCTGAACGCCGACATGCCGCTCGTCATCGACCACTTCCGCTACTTCGCCGGTGCGCTGCGCGCCCAGGAGGGGTCGATCGCCGAGATCGACGAGGACACGATCGCGTACCACTTCCATGAGCCACTCGGCGTGGTCGGCCAGATCATCCCGTGGAACTTCCCGCTCACCCTGGCGGCGTGGAAGCTCGCGCCCGCGCTCGCTGCGGGCAACACCGTCGTACTCAAGCCGGCCGAGCAGACCCCCGCGTCGATCATGAAGCTGATCGAGATCATCGCCGACCTGCTGCCGCCCGGGGTGGTCAACGTCATCAACGGCTTCGGGCCGGAAGCCGGCAAGCCACTGGCGTCAAGCAGCCGGGTGGCGAAGGTGTCGTTCACCGGCGAGACGACCACAGGCCGGCTCATCATGCAGTACGCCAGCCAGAACATCGTCCCGGTGACACTGGAGTTGGGCGGCAAGAGCCCGAACATCTTCCTCTCCGACGTCGCCGCGGCGACCGACGAGTTCTACGACAAGGCGCTCGAGGGCTTCACGATGTTCGCCCTCAACCAGGGCGAGGTCTGCACCGCCCCGTCCCGCGCGCTCATCCAGTCCTCGATCTACGCATCGTTCATCACCGACGCGATCGACCGCACCAAGGCTGTGAAGCAGGGCAATCCGCTCGATACCGAAACCATGATCGGCGCACAGGTGAGCAGCGAACAGCTGGAGAAGATCCTTTCCTACGTCGAGATCGGCAGAGCGGAGGGCGCACGGATCCTCATCGGCGGCGAGCGCGCCGACATGGGCGGCGAACTCTCGGACGGTTACTACGTCCAGCCGACCATCTTCGAGGGTCACAACCAGATGCGGATCTTCCAGGAGGAGATCTTCGGTCCGGTCCTGTCCGTCACGAACTTCGACGACGCGGACGAGGCCCTGAAGATTGCCAACGACACACCGTACGGTCTCGGTGCCGGTGTCTGGTCACGCGACATCAACACCGCCTATCGACTCGGCCGCGGAATCAAGGCCGGCCGGGTCTGGACCAACTGCTACCACGCCTACCCGGCGCACGCGGCTTTCGGCGGATACAAGCAGTCGGGCATCGGCCGCGAGACCCACAAGATGGCGCTCGACCACTACCAGCAGACGAAGAACATGCTGGTGAGCTATTCCCCGCGCAAGCTCGGCTTCTTCTAGAACGACGGCGTCAGGTCGAACGACAGTGGAACCACGACTCCCGAAGGGAAAGCGATATGGACCATGCACTTCACCACGTCCTCGAACCAAGCCTGGAGCAGGATGTCGAACTCGCTGTCACTGCCGGGCAGTGGCCCGACAGGCTGAGCGGGCACGCGTTCATCATCGGCCCGTCCCAGCCGACGGCGGTCGACTTCTTATGGGGTGGCCCGGGGATCGTCACCCGCGTCGACCTGGCCACCCGACACTGGCGCTCGAAGCGGGTGGTCACGCCGGACCTGGCGATCCTCGGCGGGCTGGCGCAGACACTGCCGCCGGCCGAGCTGGCCGAGCTCATGGTCGGGGCGCATCCGTCCCTCACGAACACCTCGCCGCATTTCCTCGGCGACCGACTGCTGCTTACCTTCGATCCGCAGCGACCGGCGGAGTTCGACCCGGTCACTCTTGAATTCAAGAGCTTCCTCGGCGGGGTGGACGAATACCCCGAGGTGAACGCCCATCCGCTGTTCCCCGGCGTCTACACGACGGCACACCCGGTCGAGGATCTCGATGACGGCTGCATGTGGTGGTGCAACGTGGACCTGCGTCCACGGGGAAACTCGACCACCGATGTGGACAGCCCTTTGTGGGTGGTCCGCTTCGACGGTCAGGGCCAGCTCGACACCTGGTATGTCCCGGGTGCGCGGGTGCTGCACGGCATCCACGAGGTGACCGTGACCGAGGACTACGTCATCTTCACCGAGGTCGGCTTCCAGCCGGAGCCGGGCAGTTTCGCCGGACGCAACCGCACGAAGCCGCATCTGCCGTTCACCGACATCTACCTGGTGGCCAAGCGTGACCTGACCCGTTCCCGCCGGGGTGGGGCGGTGCCGGTGACCCATGCCCGGGTGCCCTACGAGTCGTTCCACGAGTTCGCCGACTACCGTCAGGACGGCGACGACGTGACCATGTACATCGCGCACTCCAACGGCTGGGACATCAACTACGCGCTCTCCGACCAGGACACGATCTGGGGCACGGACACGGCCATGCCCAAGGGCCTCTACGGTTTCCTCTCCACCCCGGTGGACGCCTCACCGGTGGGCCGCTACGTCATCAACGGCACCACCGGCGAGGTCAGGGACACCAAGCTGTTCCTCGATCCCGACCGGCACTGGGCCACGCTGCTCTACAGCCGCGACATGCAGCGCCCGGCGCTGGAACGCGGCCGCTACCTGTGGCAGGCGTACTGGGGATGCGACACCGAGATGCTGGCCACGCACATCGTCGAGATGTACCGTGATCACCCGTACCGGGTCGTCCCGGTCGACGAACTGCCCACCCGGGAGATCCCGTCCTCGCTGGTCTGCCTCGACCTGGAGACGATGACCGAGCAGTCGGCCTGGTCGTTCCCGGAGGGGACCTTCGGCCAGTCGCCGGTGTACGTACCGGACGACGCCACCGGCGGCGACGGCTGGGTTGTGATCTTCCTGCAGCATCGCGACCGGACCGAGGTGCAGATCTTCGACGCGCTCACGCTCGGCAAGGGCCCGATCGCAACGGCGACCACACCAGGGCTCAAGCAGTCGTTCCAGGTGCACTCCGGGTACATGCCGACCATCCGCTCGCAGGACACGGGATACCGGCGCTCCTACGCCGACGACCTCGGCGACGGCTGGCAGAACCTGTCTCCGGCCGTACGCGGCGTGGTCGAACAGGTGCTCGCACAGTTCGGCTGACGGACAGGCGGGTTCAAACGGTCGTAGCGACGGTTCGGTGGAGCGTGAAGTGGTCAGGGAGGACCTGCTCGCCCTCGACGCCAAGCACGTCGTGCGGCAGATACCAGCCCACGCATGTCCTCGCCGCTGAACTCGCTCGCCTGGGGCCGTGTGGCGTGCCGGCGCAGCGTCTCCACCTGGAGTCGGACCGGGGCGCGGTGGCAGCGTTGCCGCTGCTCCGTTTCCCCGGCCCGCTCCCCGCACCCGGCGTGCCCGTCACCAGGCACCGGGCGGTCCACAAGCCCCGCGTCTACTCGGGTCGTTTACCTCATGTTGTGGCAGCCCATGGGGAGGGAATGGCTGTGCCCCGGTATCGGTATAGCGCGTGGTGGGCACCCTCGCCGGGTTGAACAGTTCCCGTTCCCCCGTCGGCTGGCCGGTGACCACCCTGAACTCAGATGATCTCAAGACAGGCGAGCGGAAAGCTCAGCGCCGACCGGCCTCGTCGATGCGCGCGAGGAGCTCCTTGATGAGGATCTCGATCTGGTCGCGGATCGGACGGACCGCGTCGACGCCTTGGCCGGCCGGGTCGTCGAGATCCCAATCGAGGTATGCCTTACCGGGGAAGATCGGGCAGGCGTCGCCGCAGCCCATGCTGATCACATAGTCGGATGCCTGCACCGCGGCCGTAGTCAGCACCTTCGGCTTCTGGTCGGTGATGTCGATGCCTACCTCGGCCATGGCGGCGACGGCGGCGGGGTTGACTTCCTCGGCGGGCAGCGAGCCGGCGGAGCGGACCTCGACCCGGTCACCGGCGAGGTGGCGCAGGAAACCGGCGGCCATCTGGGAGCGGCCGGCGTTATGGACGCAGACGAACAGCACGCAAGCAACAGGGCTGGTGGTCACGGCAGTCTCGTAGCCTTCCTCAATGGGTGCCGGGCAGGCGGAGCGGCGAAACGATGTTGTCCGCTGACCGCGGCGATCAGACCGCGGCGATCAGACCTCGACGTCGACCAGGACTTTCAGATGGTGGCTGATCGTGGGCTGGGTCAGCCCGAGGGGCTCGGTCAGCTCGCAGACGCATTCCTAGCCACCCTCATGGGCGTAGATCAACGACAGCAGCCGCAGCCGAGTGGGATCAGCGACTGCCTTGAGCACGGCGGCGAGGCGGGCGGCGGCCTCGGCGGACAGCGCTTCGCGGGTCAGGGGGGTGCAACACGCCCATGCACCGGTCGCCCGGTCCGGGACGGCCGCGGGGGCTGACGGGTCGCGGGGGCGGGTTGCGGTGGTCATGGCATCCAGCATGCCTCAGCTATTGACAGCGGTCTATGCCTCGGCGCATCCTCGGCGCATCCTCGGCCCCGAACAGGTGCTATAGATGCTGGTCGATGTCTGGAGGTCTGTGATGGCGAGAGTGCAGTTGGCGTTGAACGTTTCCGACGTGGACGCCGCGGTGGACTTCTACACGAAGCTGTTCGGGGTCGCTCCGGCGAAGCGCCGGCCGGGGTATGCGAACTTCGCGGTAGACGTCCCGCCGCTGAAGCTGGTGCTGATCGAGAACCCGGACGCCCGGGGCAGCGGGGTCGCCGGGGCGCTCAACCACCTCGGGGTCGAGGTGGAAACCTCCGACGAGGTGACCGCGGCGACCGGCCGACTCGCCGCCCTGGGCATGGCCACGGCGACCGAACAGGGCACGACCTGCTGCTATGCGGTCCAGGACAAGGTGTGGGTCGACGACCCGGACGGAGCGCCGTGGGAGGTGTACACCGTCCTGGCCGACGCCGAGGAAGGCCGAGCGGGAACCCTGCCCGACGCCGCTGCGGGAGACGCCGCTGCGGGAGGGCCGGGGTCGGCGTGCGACTGCGGACCGGTCTGCGGCCCGCAGAGCACCGGCGCGGGTGAGTTTCTGACCATCGGGTTCGCGTCCGGCTTGAGCGTCTGACCACGTGATGTCGGGAAAACAGCGGCAGCCAGCGCTCGCGCGGCGACTCGCGGCGGAGGCGGTCGGCAGCATGCTGCTGGCCGCCCTCGTCATCGGCTCCGGGATCGCCGCGCAGCAGCTCAGCCCGAACCAGACCGGCTTGGAGCTGGCGGAAAACGCGGCGGTCACCGCCGCCGGCCTGTTCGCGATCATCCTGATGGTCGGACCGGTGTCCGGCGCACACTTCAACCCCGTCGTCTCCGCCGTCGACGCCGTGTTCGGCGGGTTGTCGTGGCGGGACGTGGCCGCCTACCTACCCGCCCAGGTCGCCGGCTGCACCGCCGGGGCCGTGCTGGCGAACCTGATGTTCGACCGGGCGGCCGTGTCGATCGCCACTCACCATCGAGCGTCCGGGCCGCATCTACTGTCCGAGGTCGTGGCCACCGCCGGCCTGCTGCTGGTCATCTTCTCCCTGGCCCGCTCCGGCCGCTCCGAGCGGGCGCCGGCCGCGGTCGGTGCCTACATCGGCGCGGCGTACTGGTTCACCTCGTCCACATCGTTCGCCAACCCTGCGATCACCGTCGGCCGGATGTTCTCCAACTCCTTCGCCGGGATCGCGCCGGCGTCGGCTCCCGGCTTCATCGCCGCCCAGATTGTCGGTGGCCTTGTCGGGATCGGACTGATCCACCTGTTCTACCCGCAGCTCACGCCCGCCGCCGCGGCCGACGTCGTCATCGCCCACCCCGGCAGCGCCAACGGCACCGCCTCACCTGATGGCACCGCCCCACCTGATGGCACCGTACCGTCCACCCGATCGGCCTCGAGAAGTGCGTCCCATGACTGACAACAGCGACCCGGCCAGCGGATTACCGGCCACGGAGCCAGCAGGAGACGGGCATCTACACGTCGATTTCAAGTCCCGGGACGTTCTGCTCGGAAGGCGGCCAGCCAGGGACGGGCAGACGGCGAGCGAGCGCAGCGATTACCCAGTCGTCAGCCTCAAGGCGCGTGACGAACGAATGCACAGGAATCGTGGCACCGTCCGGGTAGCACCCGATGCGCTCGGGGGCCGTCATGACCACGAGCTCCATGTCGGCCCCAACGACGTTCACCGCTTTGCGCAGGCCGGCGCCGTGCCGCAGCGTGGTGTAAACGGATCGCCAATGCTCGGCCAGTACGGCGAGCATGTCCCCGAAGCGCCGGTTGTTGGAGTCGTCAGCGGCAAGGTCTTCCGCCAGGTCGTCGTCACGCAGCCCTGACTCGCCCAGAACCCAGCCTTGCGCAAGGGCCAGGCGCAGCGGATCGTCGAGCACAACCCACAGGCAGCGCCCTGGCTCTCTGCCGTACAGGTCGCGAATCCAACGGGTGACCGTGGCTGCACCCCCAGGCTCTTCGTCAAGGATCACGCGTCGACCAGCTCGACGCCACCGCGGGCGACCTCAAAATGGAACTCAAGCCCGGTGGCCCTGCTCAACTTCGCGAGCGTGTCGAAGGAAGGCTGGTGATCGGCCCTCTCCAGCCTGGCGATCTGGGGCTGTACCAAGCCGACGATGGCCGCCAGCTCACGCTGGCTCAGGTCGTGCTCGGTCCGGTACCGGACCACCCTGTTGGCGACATCCCGCGCGAAGGCCATGCGGTCCCACACGTCACAGAACTCAGCGTCCTCACGCTGGTCCTCGATGACCCGGCCGAGGGCCTTCAGGTCTGAGAACTTCATGCGTCAGCCTCCACATCGTCGAGCCGTTGCTCGGCCAGCCTGACGGCTCTTGCGAAACCCTTCGGGTCGGTGTCGGCCTCTGGGCCGAAAGCACCGACGACCAGGGCGGGCCCGATCTGTCGGTAGAAAACACGCCATGGGCTGCGACCTTGGCGTGGTCGTAGTTCCCGCAGGTGCTGGGCGGTCTTGATGTCGCTGGTGTGTGGGTGGCCGAGCGCCGGCCCGATGGCACGCAGCTTGTCGAGGGCAGTGACGACCGCGGCACGCTCCCTCGAAGGGATCTTGCCCAGTTCGACGTCGGCGTCGGGATGGACGAGGACCTGCCACACCACCGTCTGACGATAACACGCGTGTTATAGGACTGACGTGCCGTCAACAGCAACCTGGATCTCATAGCCGCAAGGCCAGCTGATCGGCTCAACCCCCGAGACCGCTGTCAAGAACCTCCCTGGTCCGGGTTGCCTGCGACGGGACTACTGCCTGTCGCCGGACGGCTTTGGCAGGTCACGGCCCGGTGGGAACGGTGAAATCAGCTTCGCCCGAGTTGGGCAGGCTCGTCACCGACCTGACGATCGTTGCCCACACACCATCAGCACTCCCCCGGCAAGCCGACAGCATGGTCGACGAGGCCGGCGCGAGCAGCCTGCTGTAACCGCCAGAGATCGGTGTGCTCACTACGGCCAACCGCACAACCGTCACCGTATGCAACGAAAATCGAAAGAAGGGTGAGGGGACTCGAACCCTTGGCCTCCTCCGTCGGTCACGTGCGACTCCCGCTCAACCGTGTAGAGCCCCATAACCCAGAGGCACCCACCGAAAGACGTGATCTTCCACGCCGACCGGGGCAGCCAGTACACCAGCAAGGAGTTCGTCGACTTCTGCAAGATCAATAATGTGCGGAACTCGGTCGGACGTACCGGAATCTGTTTCGACTGCGAGCATCATGTTGTCGCTGAATCGTTTGGGCGACTTTGAAGAAGGAGTTCATCCACCTCCACCCCGTCGACACCGTCGAACGCCTCAGAATCGGGGTCTTCGAGTATATCGAAGTGTACTGCAATCGGTTGCGGATCCATTCCACGATCGACTATCTCACCCCCGTCGAGTTCGAGGAGGAATTTGACAAAAAAGGTGATCGCGCAGCACGATAAGGACTGTCCACGAAAGTGGGAACCCTCCAGTCTGGACGAGCGGGCCGGCGGTGCCCGGATGTGTGCCATCGCGCTGCTCACCAACAACGGCGCGAACGACTTCACCGTCAGCCGCGAGATCCGGTACGTGAATGGGCACCGCGAGCTCGACGCGGCATACACCTGGGGACTGGACTGGACCCCGGGGAGGAAGTGACGGCTGGCTGATAACCACCCTTCCGCCAGCGCGGACGATCCGGCCGATGCGGACCGGGATGACTCCAGCCGCGCCTGCACGGTGAAGTCGCTCGGGTCGAGGCCGAGCGCCTCGGTCGCCTCCCGGATGACAGCCTGTTCTACCGGCGGGGAAGTTGGTCAGACCGGGTCGGTGGCCGCAAACGCCCGCAGCCCGTCGCGTTCCGCCGGGTCGACCCGCCCGTCGGCCGCGGTCAGCCAGGCCATCGAGGTGGCGAGCCAGCGCGGGCTCTATGCCCTCACCCGTCTCGACCGGTCCCCCGGGCAGCACATTCCAGGCGTCCCCCGGCGGCCGGGCCAGCACCACCTGGCCACCGTCGCGTGCCACCAGCCGGACGTCGAGCCGGACGGCCATGGCCATCCCGACGCCCTCCCGAACACAGTGGCCGGCACCAGGCGGCCGGCCGGAACGCCACCATCAATCACCGAGCCGTGACGATCATCCGTTGTGCGGTGGCTGGCCATACCCGCCGGCCGGCGGCTGCTGGCCATACGGCGGCTGCGGCGGCTGCTGGCCATACGGCGGCTGCGGCGGCTGCTGGCCATACGGCGGCTGCGGCGGCTGCTGGCCATACGGCGGCTGCGGCGGCTGCTGGCCATACCCGCCGGCCGACCGGGGGCCGCGGCCGGGGATCGGCTCACCGCTGGCGAGCAGACGCAACACCGCGAAGCCGGTCATCACTGCGGCACCGATCAGGCCGAGGAACAGCCCGACCTCTGGACCCGACTTGATCTGCGCGGCGAACAGCGAGCTGCCCGCGTCGGGCAGTGTGATCCAGCGGAGCAGGATGAGCAGGACGGCCACGCCAGTGCCGAGGACGAACGCCAGCGACGGGCCGACCGGGCCGACCGTGGGCAGCCGCACGTTCCCGAACGTCGCCGCGGCGACGACCCCGGCCACGGCGAGGCAGAGCAGGATGGGGAACCAGGCGATGAACCCCGAGTTCCACCCACTGACGCTCGCGCGGTAACCACCGAAGCTCGCCCCGTACCACGGCAGGAAACTCGAGACGAAGACGGCGACACCGGCACCCATGATGCCGACATCGCCGGTCGCGACCGTACGACCACCGATCTGTACCACTACAATTCCACTCCTCCGGTAGCGCCGGACCCGATCAGTCGGTCTGCACGCCGAGCCCACTCGCGCCCGCGACCGCCGGCATCGTTGCAGCGGAGCAAGGATCCGAAATCAGGACACCTGCGCCACAAGCGCAAGATAGCAGCTATCCGACACCCGCCCCCGCCGGAGCACTGATCGTGGACCCACGCCGAACACCCATCCCGGTTCCCCTGGTCCGTACCGCCATCCTCGGACAGCACCGTGACCAGACGGATATCAGTGCCCCCGTTGGTACCCGCCGACGGGGACGTAGCATCAACCACGCGCCGGTGCCGACACCCGGACCGGATGACGTCTGTCATGTCAGCCTGGCGCGTCGGAACTACTCGTCACCGCATTCGTGCCGCTCGGCGCCGGCTCATCCCGCAGGGGTGCCCGGCCGGCGCTGACCGTCACAACCGCCCGCAGAGTAGTCCCCGACCGAGCAGGAGACGCCGCCTGTGCTGCCGCTGCCCACCCCGCGATCGCCAAGGCGCTGATCGCGTTCGCGATTGCGATTGCGATTGCGGCCATGGTCTGCTTCATCCTCGAACCGCACATCCTGAACTTTCTGAAACAGCCGTACTGCTCGCTGGTGCTGTTCGCGGCCGGCGGGTCCCTCGCCTACCTCACCCTGCCCACCGGGCTGAAGCTGCTACTCGGCTTCTCCGGCGACGGCCTCGTCAGCATCCTCGACGCCGAGAAATACCTCAGCTACATCACCACCATGCTGCTGATCTTCGGGCTGTCGTTCGAGGTTCCGCTGCTGGTGTGCATGCTCAACCTGGCCGGGGTGGTCAGCACCGCGAAGCTGCAGTCCTGGCGCCGGCCGGAAATCTTCCTGGTCTTCGTGTTCGCCGCGATCGTGACCCCCAGCCAGGACCCGTCCACCATGCTCGCGCTGGGCATCCCGATGTGCCTGCTCTACGAGGTGGTCCTGCTCATCGGATGGGCCAACGACCGGCGCGCAGCCCGCCGCGCCGCCACCTCCCCCTACGCGGGTCTCGCCGACGTCGAAACCTCCCCGCTCGACCTCGACGACCTGGAGTCCAGCCGGTCGCGGCGGGCTGTCCGCCGGGTCCGCTCCTCGCCGGTGGGCTTGACTCCCGCTGACTGACGCCGCCGAGGAAATGCCGCTACTCTGCCTGCCGGGCCGGCGGCCCTCCACCCAGCCGAGGATCATGCCGGTGGGGGTGGCCGGGCGCAACTCCAGCCTAGTCTGACGGGCGACGGTGCAGCCACCCGCGGACACAGGTGGTCAGCCCGTACATTTCCAGGTCTCGGCGCACGGTGAACGCGCGGCCGTCGTCGGTGGCGAGCCACTCGTCGATCGCGAGCAGCACGCCACCCCACCCGGCGTTGACCGGACGCAGGCCGGCGACGTCGACGATGCCGTCCTCGACGACGAAGTAGCCGCCGGGGGCGACGAACCGGCCGAACCCGGCCAATGCCGCCATGGTGGTGTCGTACTCATGCGCGGTGTCCTCGACAACCAGACAGCGGGCTTCGCCCGGCAGCACGGCGGCGACCCGGCCAGGCAGGTCGGGGTCGCGCACGTCCCCGTCGATGAAGACGATGCTGTCCGCATGGCCAGGGTCGCGCAGCGCAACCCCCTCGCGGGCTGGTGTGGTATCCAAGCTGACAGAAACGACCAGCGGCCTGCCCAGCGGCCGGTAACGGGCCAACGCCACCAGCCGGTCGCGGAACCACAGGGCGCTGCCACCCCGATGCCCACCGAGCTCGATCACCACATTGGGCTGGTACTCCCACAGCAGATGCTCATACACCCGCAGGTCTTCGGGGAACTTCTGGAGCCGCAGACCCATGTACCAGTCACGCACATGCTGATCGACACGGTGCTGCCACAGGCTCGCGACCGAGCTGTCCAGCCTTACCGACACCGGCGGCGGCAGCGCGGGCTGGCCGGGCCGCCGCGGCGCGGACGACAAGCTGATCAAACGACCCCCAACGGCCCTCACTTCACCGTCACCGGCGGCCATGCAAGCCAGCCGGAGCACCCCGTTCCCCGTTTATTCTGGCAGAATCTACCGGCAGCGACCGGACTGGCCAGGGCAGGGCAGACCCGGGTCTGCCGCCGGTCCGCTACGCCATCAGAGGGTTTACCGGCGGATAACCCTCTCACCCGTGACGTACCCGGCCGGGTCACGGCACAATGGGGTTGGCGCCGTACCCATTGAGCCGGAGCACCGTCTCCGGGGAGCGGATCTACCCGACCTGCGCGAATCGAGGAATCGTGATGGGTGCGTTGAGCCCCTGGCATCTGCTAATCGTCGCCGTGGTGTTCGTGGTGCTGTTCGGCTCCCGCAAACTGCCGGACTCGGCCCGTTCGATCGGCCGCTCATTGAGGATCTTCAAGTCGGAGATCCGCGCCTTGAACGACGACGACACCACCACCGCCCAGGCGGCCACGCCCGCTGCGGTGACCGGCAACGGGAGCCCGGCCGCCCTCGCCAGCGCCGATAGCGCCACTCTCGCCGCTGTCCGGGGCGGCCCGCAGGCCGGCTGACCGCTAACAGGCCGACGGTTGGATCGGCTGGCGGCGGAGGCCGAGGCCGAGGCCGGTCATGACGTTGCAGAGCTGCGGCAACGCGGGGGCCGCCGTCCGCTGGGATCATCCCCCGCGGACGTGGTATCGGTATGACTGGACCCGGAACTGCGGGCGGCGCTCGCCGCACGGCCGGCTGCCGATCACACGAACGCCGGCGACGTCATCCGCCAGACACTCCGGGCGTCGCTCGATGTCGCGTAGGCGTCGACGTCTCGCATGGGTACGGGGAACGACACCGACGACCGGAGCCCGTTGACCTACTCCGCGGTCTACGATCTGGTCGTCCGGCTGCGCCATATCACCGGCATTCTGTTCAGCCCACATCTCTTTCGCCACACATATGCGACCTGGCTGCTGCGCAACGGCGCCGGAATGGAGAGCGTGAAGGAGCTACTCGGTCATGCCTCCATCACGACCACCGTCGATACCTACGGGCATCTGAACAGTGGAAGACGCCCGGCGGGTGTTGCCCGCTGCGGCGAATTCCCCTGCGAAGTCCACCGCATCGGCCGCCTCTACCGCGTCAAGACCAGCAACCTCCTCCACACTCTCGACACCGCCCGCTGAGCCTGTCTGCGGGGACGACCCCTTTCTTACCGGCAGTCTCCGGGTCGGCGCGACAGGCCCCGCGCGGCCGTCACCACGGCGAGCACAACCAAGACGGCGGCGACGAAGGCCCGGCCGCCGATGCGCACAGCGCCGAGGCCGTTGTGGTGTTCGAACCGGTCGAGCCCCCCGCGACAACAGCGGCGAGCAGGGAAATGCCGGCGACTGGCCCTACGGGTGTCCCTGAGCTCCACGAACCGACGGACCGTGTGATGCTCACCGATCCAACCGGCAAAAACGATCATCAGGGTAGTGCGGTCCCTGGCCGCCTACGGGAGTTTCCCGTGGCCGCCGGCAGCATCACCAGGACAACGTCACGCTGGCGATCACAGTCGACACCGGCGGTGGTGCGATTCCCGGGACGGGTGTGGCTGGCCTCTGTCCAAGTACTGATCGCGCCTGAGCTACGGACGCCCGCAAAGCGGGCCCTGTGGTGAGGGTCACAACCGGCTGGTCCTGGAGGGTACCGGTCTCTGACGTCCAGTCCCGCGGACGAATGACGGACAAACGATCAAAGGCTTTGATCAGATCAATCTGATCAAAGCCATGACCTAACAATATGTGTGGAGGTGAGGGGACTCGAACCCCTGGCCTCCTCCGTGCGAGGGAGGCGCTCTACCAGGCTGAGCTACACCCCCTGGAGCTTCTGAAGCTTACCGCAGACCCGGACGGGCGTGACGAGCCGGCCCCGGCCGAAGAGAACACGATCGTCGTCCTGCGCAGCTCCGGAGGTCACCCTTCAGCTCAGCTGGTCCTGACTGGAGCCAGCGGAGCCTCTCCCGCCCTTGCGCGGGGTACCCGTACCACCGCCGGGCCGGCACCGCGGGCCGCGTCCGCCTCGGCCATCAGCCAGGCGAACAGCGTCGCCGCAGCAGCCGGCCTCAGCAGGCCCGCCTCGTGGCCACGCCAGCCACATTCCCGGCCACCGTCGAAGAGCACCTGGTGGTCGGGAGCCTCCTCGCGGTCGAAAACCATCCGCGCACGGTCGGGAACAGCGCTGGGGTCGGGAACAACGCTGGGGCGCCTCGAACCGCTGCCGCACGCATCGCCGCCGCACGCATCGCCGCCCGGGTCCGATGCAGACAGAACCCGGCTCCCGAACGTCCGATACCCCGACGATGGATGATCGATCGGATGGTTCACCCAGAGCGACAGACCTTCCTCCGGAGTCCACCTCGGGTCCCAGTGCGGCAGCTGCCACATCGCCCGCCCGGGGCAAAACAACGACAGTGTCACCCGCACGCCGCGGCAGCGCAGATGGAAGCCGAACCCATCCGGGCGCAGCCCGCGCAGCTCTACCGGCACCCCGCAGCTGGCTGGGCAGAGCCAGAAGCCGGCAGCGCGCAGATCCGCGGTCCACTCGTTGAACGTCCGCGCCCGGGCAGCGAGGCCACCGGAGAACCTTTTGTTACGCTGAGCGCTATGGTCATAACTCACCATGACACCCCTTTGCGCTCATATCAGTGCTGACTGGCGAATGGCAGGCAATGGCACAAGAAACAGGAGAAGCACATGATACCGAGCGATACCGGACACGGGCCGTATACCCACGTGGTCGTCAAACAGCAACCTGGTGGATGCATCAGCTGACTGCCGCCTGATCTGGACAGGTCAGGCAGAACCGATCAGGGCTTCTCCGACAACGGTCCCTCGCGTGCAGGACCGGTCGGACGACCAGGCCAGGGACGTCAGGACGGCAATGCCGACGTCAGCGCACGCGAGGGCACCGACAACAAACCCCCGCGTCGGCGCGCGCGACAACCCCGGCGATCAGCTCGGCGAAGCGCGGCGCGGACATGGTCACGCAGCCATTATGCACAGCCCGTGCGACCGCCAGCCCGTGCGTCCACCAACCCGTTCGACCCCGGTCAGCCGAGAGTGGACACCTCGACGACGGGAAGGCCCGCAACCCTGGCCTTGTCCACCAGATCGTCGGCTACCGACGCGCGGTGCGAAACGATCGGACGCAGCACCAGCGCGACCACTTCCTCCGCGGGTGTTCGTCTCAGTTGCGCGGCGCGTGCGAGCAGGCGGGTATTCGTGCGGTGATACACCTTCTCGTCCTCGACCTCACCGAGGATCTCCAACTCGCACGGCTTCAACGAGGCGATCAGCTCGTCATACCGGGCACACCAGAGCGGCCCGCGGTTCTCGACCGACGTCCGTCGGAACGTGTCGACGTCGAACGGCAGTACCACTCGCACGCCAAGCCCTTCCGCGCGCGCGACAGCCAGCACCACCAGGTCGGCCCCGGACGCAGCCGCCCCGACCAGCAGCCGTGGACGCAGTTTCGCGAGGGCCGCCGCCGTCCGCCGTTCGACATCAGCCAGGTCACACTCGCGGAAGCGAGGCGGGTCGGTATCACGGTTGTCGATCTGGACGCCACCGAAGGCAGCGATCATCGGCAGGCTGCGATCATCGGCAAAAAATGATCATCAACGGCTCATCACGAGGTAGATTTTTGCACACGTTCGTCAATCAGACGACTCACCCACCATATTCGATCTTCGCTCTGAGAGCCGCCGGCACCCGCCGGTGCGCTCAACTTCCGACCGCGTGCCGACGGAGCAACTCGTCGAGCTCGTCCGGATCCCTGGTCTCCGCCCCGGTCTCCGCCCCGGCTTCCGCCTCAGTTGCCGCTTCGGGTTGCTGCGAGCCGGCTGCCGGCGCCGGCCCCGCGGTCAGACCGCCATGCGTCCCCGGCGGATTCACCTGCACCCGCCCCGGCTTGGACGTGTTCGGACGGGTTCCCGACCGGCCCGCCGCACGTCCGCCACCTGGGGATCCCGCCCCCTGACCGGAGCCCTGCTCGGCATCGGCCAGGGTCTCATCCTCGATCGTGTCGGTGTACTCGGTGTACTCGGTGTACTCGGTGTAGTCGGCATCGGCATATGCCACATTCGCGGGGTCGCCGGTAGCGCCAACCGCGGTCGGCGCGGATCCCGCGGTGACCGTTGCGTTTCCGAGCAGGTCGTAGGTGCCCTGACCGGCGGCGCCCCGACCATCGACAACCGTGCCCTCGACAACCGTGCCGTCGACAACCTGCGGTTGCCGCCCGCCGCTGCCGACCCCGGTACGCGCTGCTGCTGCAGCAGCAGCCGCTGCGATCTGGGAAAGGTCGACGGTCTCCGCGGCGGCGGCCCCGAGATCGCGGTCAGCACCGAGGTCGGGGTCACGACGCACCACGACGGAGTCCGACAGCCGGAAGGGCTCACTGTCAGACGCCCACGGCCCGGCCACGCTGTCAGCGGCACCGGGGTAAGCCGTCCGATGGCCGTACCGGGCGACCCGCTCCGCCGCGATCCGGCGGTCCAGCGCCAACCGGGAGGCACGCAGGCGTTGGTCAGCCTGGGCGGTCCGGCGCAGATGCACGAGGTAGCCGATGAACGCGACATCCATCAGAAGGTGAAACGCGATCAAGATACCGCTCAACAACCCGGCGAGCAGCGCAGTCACCGATACGGCGGTGAACAGTACCAGGAGTCGCCGGCGGCGAAGCCGAACCAGCGCCAGCCGGTCCGCGTCGGCCTTCCGTCGCGGTGGGGGCGTTGCGCGCCGGCCGCTTCCGGCTCTCTCTCCGGACGGGACATGACCAGGAGTGACGGGAGCGGAAGCCCTGACACCGCGCGCCCGGGTTTCCGCCGAAGAGACAGAACGCGCAGGTCCGGAGGCCGCGTCCTCATCCGGCTGGGAAGCGACTGGCCGCATCACGGACCCCCTACCCGGCCGCGACGCCCCTCGCCGTGACAGGACTCGCATGGCCATCGTGAAACGTTCGGCTGACCGCTGTTCCAACGTGCTGTCATGGTGCCTCAGCCACATGGGGATTAGCACGAAACCCCAGACCGCGACGATCGCGAGCCAGATGAGCGCGCTCATGGCCGTGGGTTTGGAAGACAGTACCGTGCCGCGAACCCGCAACCACCCGCGCGTGGCTGAGGCGGCGCAGACTGCCGCGCGGGCGAGCTGACCATGGACGGTTGCCTTCCTGCCGACTCGGATATCGAAGATGACGCCGGCCGGCCCGGACCTCGCATGTCAGCTGCACCGAAATGCGAGGATGCCCGAGCGGCGCGATCATGAAATGGCTCGCGCAACCAGCGGCAGTAAGAGCGACCGGCAATAGGGACGCGGCGTCGCGGGGCCGGGGCACGCACCTCGCAGTGTTGTCGTCGGTCGACACCCAGAACCAGGGTGACTCCCTCCTCCACCTCGCGATGCACCCACCGCAGCCCCGCTCCTTGATCCACACCCCTATTGTCGGGCGCTCTAAGAAACGCTAGTGAGGGAATACCGTCTGGTCACCGACCTGATGCCCGCGTGTCGCACCATCGCGATCTATACCACGTTCACATCTGGCAACATCTTCGATACAGGCAGACACCATTAAAGTCGATCAACCCTCCGACGGCGCCGCTTCCACGTCACAAAAAGATCTTATCGGACCGACAAACCGTGACAACCGCATCCTTCACGTGGACACCATCACACGCGAAAGTCGTCATATGACTACCCGAAGTTAAGAAGCGACCGGTACCCGGTCGCACTCAGGTACGTGAGGCGCGGGTGTCACGCCAGCGGTTCAGTAAGCCCTCCGGGGCGTCCTCCACGGTGATGGCATAGCTGATGTGATCCCGGTAAGCCCCACCGATCGCCAGATAGCGCCGGTGGAACCCCTCCTCGCGGAACCCCAGTTTTTCCACCACCCGGCGGCTCGCCGTGTTCTCCGGCCGGACGTACGCCTCCACCCGGTGCAGTGCCGCCGCGGCGAAACAGTGGTCCACGACCAGCGCCACCGCGGTCGGCGTGATACCGCGCCCGGCATAGCCGCGGTCAACCCAGTAGCCGAGATGCCCGCTGTTCAGCGCACCACGAACGATCGTGGAGACGGTGACCTGCCCCACCAGTCGCCCCTGGAACGTCACCGCAAAGGGCAGTGCGGCACCGAGACGTGCCTGCTGATGCAACCGTCGCACCATCCGGCTGTACACCCCGATGGTCTGGCGCTGCGCCCATGCGTCCGCCGTGGCCGACATCGCCTTGGGGGTCGCCTCCCAGGGTCCGAGCCATTCACCGTTGCGTACCCGGATTTCGACCCAGGTGACAGCCTCACGCAGCCGCAGTGGACGTACGCCCACCGACCCGTCGGTGAGACGTGCCGGCCACCCCGGTGCCCTCATCCCGTCCCTCCGGACCCACGGCCGGAACGGCCCGGATCGACCCCGCCCGGATCGACGCGGCCCTGATCGACATGACTATGATCACCGCCGCCGCGGATCTGGGCCACCGCATGCCCGACCACCCCGGCCAGCACGCGCACCCCGTCGGAGACGCCGCCCGCAGAACCCGGCAGGTTCACCACCAGTGTTCCGCCGCGGACACCGACGACGCCACGGGAGAGCACCGCGGTCGGAACCGCCGCCCGGCCGGCATCGCGCAGGGCTGCGGCGAGCCCGGGCACCTCTCGGTCGATGACCTGTCGGGTCGCCTCCGGCGTGACGTCCCTGGGTGCGAGACCGGTACCGCCGGTGGTGACAACCAGGTGAATGCCGGCCGCAACGGCAGCCTCCAGCGCGATCACGATCGCCGAGCGATCATCGGGGACGACAACCACATCGTCGACGGCAAAACCGATCAGACCCAACGCCTGGGCAGCCAACGGCCCGGACCGGTCAGCGTAACTGCCGGCGTACGCGCGATCCGAGACGGTGATCACCCGGGCGCGGGCGCCGTCGGGTACCTCCAGCGCATGACTCACCGGGCGCCACCGCCACGCCCATCGGTCGGCGTGCGGTGCCAGTCACCGGAGCGCCCACCGGTCTTGGCCAGCAGGCGGATGTCGGTGAGCGTCGCCTCCGGATCAACCGCCTTGACCATGTCATGCAGGGCGAGCCCGGCCACCGCGACCGCGGTCAACGCCTCCATCTCCACGCCGGTGCGGTCCGTCGTCCGGGTGGTCGCGGTGATCTCAACTCCATGATCGTGGACGTCCAGCTCCACCCGGACCCCCGACAGCGCGATCGGATGACACAGCGGGATGAGCTCGGGTGTGCGCTTGGCGCCCATGATGCCGGCCACCCTGGCGACACCGAGCGCGTCCCCCTTGGGTACACCGGCGCCGCGAAGCAGATCGACGACGGTTGGTGCGACCCGCAGAAACCCCCGGGCGACCGCGGTCCGTACGGTCACGTCCTTGGCGGAGACGTCGACCATGCGCGCGGCACCGGTGGCGTCCACGTGGGTCAGCCGTGGCTCGATCATGTGTCCGCCGCCATCCCGGCATCGGACCACGACACCCCGGCATCGAACGGTGCCATGTCGTCACCGAGCCGCAGCGCGGTCAGCTCCGTCCCCGCCGGCCGGTCGGCACCGTCCTCCGGAACAATCAACAGGGCGTCCGCGACGGCCAGGGCCGACAGCTGATGCGATCCCTGGCCACCCGCCAGATGGGCGACCGGCGGCCGCCCGGCTCCGGCCGCGGCCAACCGGACCCGCAGATACGAACGCCGGCCCCGGGACGAGCGCAGCTCCTGCGCGGTCGTGGCGACCAGCGTCGGACGGTGGACGGACGCGAGCCCCCGCATCCGCAGCAACGCGGGTCGGACGAACAGCTCGAACGACACCAGGGCGCTGACCGGATTACCCGGCAACGTGAAGATCGGCACCCCGTCGATCACCCCGAATCCCTGTGGCATCCCGGGCCGCATGGCCAGCGGCTCGAAACGGACCTTTCCCGAACCGGCGAGGACCTGTTTGACCACGTCGAAGGCTCCCACGCTCACCCCGCCAGTGGTGATCACAACATCGACGTCGGCGAGAACGCCGGCAAGCACCGCGGCGAACGCGTCCGGGGAGTCGGGGACGCCGCCAAGCCGCCGTATCTGCGCGCCCGCCTCCCGTGCCGCCGCCGCCACCGCGTGGCTGTTGGAGTCGACGATCTGCCCCGGGCCGAGGGCTTCCCCCACCTCGACCAGTTCGCTGCCGGTCGAGAGCACCGCGACCCGAGGGCGCGGATGAACAACCGGAGTCGCCACGTTGAGCGCGGCCAGCAGGCCGATCTGAGCCGCACCGAGCAGCCGCCCGGCGGGCAGGACCAGGTCACCCACGGCCACGTCGTCGCCGGCCCGCCGGATGTTCTGACCGGGCCCGGGCGCGCGCGTCACGGTCACCCGGTCCATCCGACCGTCGGTCCACTCAAGTTGGACGACGGTGTCGGCACCGGGCGGCAGCGGCGCGCCCGTCATGATCCGCGCCGCGCTACCGCGCGTCACCGGCGACGGTATGCCCGCCGCAGCCGGAATATCCCCGGTGACCGCCAAGGTGACCGGACGCCCGGGGCCGGCGTCGGCCACGTCAGCGATGTGCACGGCGTATCCGTCCATGGCCGAGTTGTCGAACCCGGGCAGGGCGGAACCGGCGCGAAGGTCCGCTGCGAGCACGCAGCCGTGCGCGGACCGCAGCGACAGCGACCGCGACCGCAACGGGACGACCACGTCGAGGATGTCGGCGACATGCGCATCCACCGACTTCATCCGGCCATCACAGACCCCTGATCATCACAGACTCCGGTCAAACGGGCGCCCGGTCGACACTAGGCGCCCGGTCAGCACAGGCCGGGTTCGGCCTTGGGGCCCCCGGCGGAGACGTACTCCTCCAACCACGGGTACAGCTCCGGGCCGATGTCGGACCGCTCACAGGCGAGCCGGATCACGGCCTTGAGGTAGTCCACCCGGTCACCGGTGTCATAGCGACGCCCAGTGAAGACCACCCCGTGGACGGGCTCACCGGCGTCGTCACCGAGCGTCGCGAGTGTCCGCAGCGCGTCGGTGAGCTGAATCTCGTTCCCACGGCCGGGCGGCGTCTCCCGTAGGACGTCGAAAATCGACGGTGACAGGATGTACCGGCCAATGATCGCAAGATTGCTGGGCGCCTCGGCTACCGGAGGCTTCTCGACCAGGTCCCGGATGCGGACGGTCTGGTAACCGGCGGCCGGCGCTGTCCCGGCTGCGGTCGTGACGGGTGTCGGGTCGACGGTCGCGACCCCGTACAGGGAGACAAGATCCTCAGGTACCTCCATCAGGGCTACGACGCTGCCCCCGAAACGCTCCTGTACCGCGAGCATCTCCACCAGCAGCGAGTCACGCTCGTCGATCAGGTCGTCACCGAGCAGAACCGCGAACGGCTCGCCTCCGACGTGCGCGGCCGCGCACAACACCGCATGCCCCAGGCCGCGCGGTGCCTGCTGCCGGACGGAGTGCACCTCGGCAAACCCGGCGGACGCGCGGACCCGGTCCAGCCGGGTCGTGTCGCCCTTGCGTTCCAGGGCGGCCTCAAGCTCCGTCTCTCGGTCGAAATGATCCTCTATCGCCTTCTTGGTACGACTCGTGACAAGAAGGACATCTCGTAGGCCGGCGCGCGAGGCCTCCTCCACCACATACTCGATAGCCGGCCGGTCGACGACCGGCAGCATCTCCTTGGGAAGGGACTTGGTCGCGGGCAGGAACCGGGTGCCCAGCCCCGCAGCCGGAATCACCGCCTTCGTTACTGACATGGGCGAAACCATAGCCGGATGCCGGCCCGAGGGTCGCCGCGGCGCGCATCATCGCCATTTGCTCACAGCTGATCCCCTTGTCCCGGTGTGGTTCCAGCCGACGTGGTGCAGGCCCAGTCCATGGCAAGCAGGATCGGAGTGTCCGGCGGACCGGACAGAGCGAACCGGCACGTCCAGTCCGCGACTTTCGGGCGGCCGAGACGCTCCCAGGCGTCGATGAGCGCGATCGCGGTGTCGAGGGCGACCGGGTCCCCGGCGAGGATCACCTCGTCGTGGGTGAACAGCGCCGCGGATCCGGTGTCCGGGTCGAAGACGCCACAGCCGCCCCACTCCTCGGGCGCCCCGGCGACATGTACCCGGGTCACCCGTTCGTCCAGGCACGCCGCGGCGAAGCACAGGTCCGCCAGATCGTGCGGATGCAGGTCCGCGGGCAACACCCGGTGCCGGGTGACGGGCGCCGCGGTCGAACGGACGAACGGCGGCACCGAGGACGGGCCGTACCAACCGAGAGGTCCGGTGACCGGCAGAAATCCGGCCGGTGCCAGGCCCCGGCCATGCATCGCGCCGGCGGCCGCGTCGGTGCCGGCAGCCGCGTCCGCCGCGCCGGTCGTCACCAGAATGATCGGTGAGAGGCCGCCGTGACGCATCGGAGCGAGAATTCCCCCCCGGGGGCCGAGCTGCTCCACCCACGACGGCGCCAGGCCGTTCACCGCGCAGGTGACGACCACCCGGTCATAGGGTGCACCGTCGGGCCAGCCCTGGTAGCCGTCGCCGTGGACGACCGTGGCGAGCGACGTGTCGACACCGTCCGCGGCCAGCCGTGCCAGCGATGCGCGCGCCTCGGTGGCAACGAGCGGGGACACCTCGACCGAGGTCACCCGGCATCCCAGCACGGCCAGGAGCGCCGCGTTGTATCCGGTGCCGGCGCCAATCTCCAGTACGCGCATGCCCGGCATCACATCCAGCCATTCGATCATGCGGGCGACCAGCGACGGCTGGGAACACGACGACAACACCGCGTTCTGATCCCCGGAAGTCTGTGTGCCACCGGACGTCTGCGGGATGTGGGTGACCAGCGCGCTGTCGGCATAGGCCGCGTCGAGGACGTCGCCGGACGGTGGGTCGTCCTGAGAGACCGTGAGGTAGCGCGGTGTGGGCCCCACACCGTCATAGAAGCCGGTCAGGCAGCGGTCCCGGCGGACGGTGGCAAACGCGCGCGCGACATCCGGCCGGGTGACGGCTCCGAGCATCCGCAGCCGCTCAACAAAGGCGTCGAGCCGGGCCGATATCGATGGACCGTCGTTTGCCGCATCCGCCGGGCCGCCCACGGCGGACGCTGCCTGATCCGTTTCGTCCACCTTCCCAGCGTCGGCCAGCGTGGCATCGTTTGCCAGCCATTCGACCGATTCATGATCGCAGTTGTTGATATATTGGCCATCTCCGCAATACAGACCACAAATATATCAATGGAGCATCCAGTTTCGGACAACAAAGAATCAGGCCGTTCACCTACCGGACACGCCGCAGATCGGCCAGTTCGCGGCGCAGGTTGGCACGGGCTGCCGGCTCCCAGTGGTGAAATGCCCAGGGCGTCGCATATACCCGGCAGTCGAGCAACGCACGCAGGACGGCCGCCCGGCCGGCGACCCACTGCTCCGGGGAGGCCCAGCCGTATTCCCGCCTTACTCTGCGGACGTAGACGTCGTACGCAGGCGCCGGACGGGCGAGCACCCGCAGGTCCGCATCGTTGATCATGGCTTCGTCGGGTTCGGCGGACACATGCGTCCCCGTTGCCCGCACCAGCCGGTCGACGTCCCGGATCACCGACCGTGGACATCCCAGATCGGTCAGCGTGGCAACGGCCAGCTCCCCGGAGCGGGCCTCGTTGTCGCCCGCACATGTGTCATAGACCGCGTCATGGAAGAAGATCGCAAGCCTGCCGCCGGCAACCGCCGACAGCGCGCCGGCGCGCCCGGTCAGCTGATCCCAGGCCCGATCAGCCGCGACGAGCAACTGCAACGCCGTCAGCGTCTCGCCGACGTGACGGAGTGTATGGTAATAACGACCAGACTCGCAGTAACGACGAGCCAGATCCGCAAAGGCGGCCGCCCGCCCGGCCTCGTCCGCCCGCGCGCCCACAGCCAGCAGCGCGCCGTCAAATGATCGCGCCAGCGGCGACAGCACGGCGGTGCCCACATACCCCTCCGATGATCATTACTTCTGGGCGGCTCCGCGCACCGCACCTGCGAGCGCATACCCAGACCCGATCATCGGCGCATTTCCGCTCCGAGGCGACGGAAGCGCGGACCACAGCGTTGCTTTGATCGAACACACGTGCGATCATTAAACGGTGGCAGCGATCATCACCATCGATGGCGAGGACTACCCCCTGCCCGACGACACCAATGTCGAAGAGCTACGCCGTCGCATCGCTCAAGCAGTGTTCAGGTGCGAGGTCGAGCAGCTGCACCTCGCTGACAGCCACGTCATGCTGGTCAACTGGCGGTCGGTCCGGACCATCCGGATCCGCCGGGTGGACGCGACGGCTCCGGGCTCCCCCACCCACCACCGCCGGGGGTACGGATCATGACGACCGCGCCGGCTGCCAGCTCAAGACTTGTCTTGGGTGCCAGCGCAACACCGTCCACCTCGTTACGACCCACCGCGCCCGGACCACCGCCGGCGGCGCCCTGTGGTGCATGCCGACGGCGATCGGTGAGCACCGACAGGGTCGCCGGTTCCAGCACCCGGATCGACCGCACCAGCCCGGCGCCACCGCGATGGCGCCCCGGCCCGGATGTGCCCGGGTCCAGCTCGTAGCGTTCGACCCGCATCGGGTATTCCAGCTCCAGCGCCTCGATCGGGGTGTTCAGGGTGTTGGTCATACCGACATGCACACCGGACGGCCCCGGTCCGCGAGAGGAGGCGCCCTGGCCACCGCCCAACGTCTCGTAGTACGTCCACCCACGCCCGCCGATGATCAGATTGTTCATCGTGCCCTGCCCCTGCGCGGGCAGATCGGCCGGCCCCGACTGGACCGTCTGTGACCGGGCGGCGAGGGCCGGGGCCAGGGCCGCGAGCACCGTGTCCGCGATCCGCTGGGATGTCTCGACGTTGCCGGCGACCACCGCTGACGGCCGGCGCGCGTCCACCAGCGACCCTGGCTCGGTGCGCACCGTGAGCGGAGCGTAGGTGCCGTCGTTGGCCGGGACGTCGTCGGGCAGCAGCACCCGCAACGCGAAACAACAGGCCGACCGGGTGACCGCCCGCGGGCAGTTCACGTTGCCCGGTACCGCCGGCGAGGTTCCCGCGAAGTCGACGGTCAGCCCGTCCCCCTCGATCGTCGCGGTCACCCGGATCGGGATGTCGTCGTCCCTCACGCCGTCGCCCTCGACCTCGCCGACAGCGGTGTACCGGCCGTCCGGCAGACTCGCGATCATTGCCCGGCTCCGCCGTTCGCCGTAGGCCAGCACCTCGGTGAACGCCTCCAGCACGACGGCCAGACCGCGACGGTCGACGAGTTCGGCCAGCCGGGTGCCGGCGAGCCGGTTGGCGGCGGCCTGCGCGCGCAGGTCGCCACGCCGCAGCTCGGGGGTCCGGGAGTTCGCACAGATCAACTCAAGGATGTCGTCCTGCCACTCACCGTCGGCGACAAGCCGCACGGGTGGGATGATGAGCCCCTCCGCATAGATCTCCTGCGAGTCGGCCGGCATCGACCCGGGCCGCATCCCACCCACGTCCGAATGGTGCGCGCGGGTCGCGGCATAGGCGATGATCTGGCCATCGGCGATCTGGCCATCGGCCGCCAGCGGCGAGACGAGGGTGATGTCGGGCAGATGGTTCCCCCCGGCAAACGGGTCGTTGAGCACCCACACGTCACCGGGCACGGCACCGCGTTCGGCCACGGCGCGCACCGACTCGTACATCGCGCCGAGGTGCACGGGGACGTGGGCGGCCTGGGCGACCATCCGCCCGGCCGCGTCGAACAGGGCGGCGGAGCAGTCCCGGCGTTCCTTGATGTTGGACGAGTAGGCGCTGCGCACGAGCAGTGTCCCGGTCTCCTCGGCGACACCGGCAAGGGCGCTGGCCAGTACCGACAGCGTCACCGGATCCATCCCGTCCTCCGTTCGAAAGCAGGCGGATGTCCGGTGTCGCCGGCTCCCACAGCCAAGGCTGGCATACGCCGTAGAATACGCTTCGGGTAATTACAGGAGTACCAGTGATCATCACCCCGGAATTACTTCCGGGGTGATGACCAACCCGCCGGTGTGGGCTGGTCGGTGTGGGCTGGTCAGTGTGGGCTGGTCAGTGTGGCCGCGGGCAACAGCCGGGCCAGATAGAACGGAGAGGGCCATGGCGGATCTGAGCAACAGCACCGATCCGGCCACGAAGGCTGCGCTGTCGGCACATGTGACTCCCCGGCGCTGTTCGAGGGAATTCTACGACAAGGAACTCGTTCGCCTGCAGACCGAACTCGTGCGGATGCAGGAGTGGATCGTTCATCGGGGCCTACGGGTCGTGGTGGTCATGGAAGGCCGGGACACCGCGGGCAAGGGCGGGACGATCAAACGCGTCACTGAGAAACTCAATGCCCGGCACTGCCGGGTCGTCGCTCTCGGCACGCCAACCGAACGCGAACGGACACAGTGGTATTTTCAACGATATATCCAACATCTGCCGGCGGCGGGTGAAATAGTGTTTTTCGACCGGAGCTGGTACAATCGGGCGGGCATCGAACGGGTCATGGGATTCTGCACCGACGAGGAGTACGAGGATTTCCTGCGGACCTGCCCCCAGCTCGAACGGGCGCTGGTACGGTCGGGCATCATCCTCGTGAAGTACTGGCTGTCACTGAGCGACAAGGAACAGGAAAGACGCTTCGGTGATCGGATCAAGAACCCGGACAAGCGGTGGAAACTGTCAAACATGGACCTTGAAGCCCGTGCCCGCTGGGTCGACTACGCCGAGGCCAAGGATCAGATGTTCGCCTATACGGACCTCAGGGACGTGCCCTGGTACGTCGTGGACGCCGATGACAAGCGAAGCGCCCGATTGAATCTCATCAGCCATCTGCTGACCATGATCTCATATGAGACCCTCCCGCAGACGGACATTCAGCTTCCGGCACGGCAGGAACGCGCTTACATGCGTCCGCCGATCGACACCCAGACCTGGGTGCCCCGCCGCTACGTCGTCGACTGATCCGGCGCCGGCCGAATGCCCACAGTCGGCCGGCGCCCGTGGAACTTCTCCGTAGTCGGAGGTGGATGTGCGCAAGTTCGTCATCATGGGTGTGCAGGGCAGTGGGAAGGGCACGCAGGCGAAAATGCTCGCGGACGACCTCGACCTCGTCCACATCAGCGTGGGTGACATATTCCGCTGGAACATGCAGAGCCATACCAAGCTGGGCGCTCAGGTCAGACGCATCGTCGCCAGCGGCCACCTGGTTGGCGACGATCTCGTCGAGTCCGTCGTCCGCGACCGCCTAGCCAGCCACGACTGGAACTACGGCTTCGTCATCGACGGCTTCCCGCGCAACGCCCGGCAGGCCGAGTTCTTCCTGGAGAGCTACGACATCGACGGCGTGATCTACCTGGACCTCCCCGACGAGGAGGTCTACCGCAGGGTGCTCGCCAGACGGCTGTGTTCACGCTGCGGACTGGACTACAACCTCATCGCCAGTCGCCCCCAGGTCGCCGACACCTGTGACGTCTGCGGCGGTCAGCTGCTGACCCGATCGGATGACAACCCCGAGGCTCTCGGGGTCCGCCTCCGGGAATATCACGAGAAAACCCGACCGGTGATGGAGATCTTTCAGCGCAAGGAATACGTGGCGGTCGTCGACGCCCGACATAAGGCCGTCGACGTGCAGGCCGAGATCCGCGAACACTTTGATCTACCCAAGATCGCTTCATCGTAGGCGGCGGGCAGCCGGCGCCCGCGGTACGGACGCCGGCCGGCAATTCGTCAGAGAATAAGGCTTGCCGCGGTCGACAGATTGCGGAAAACCAACGTCCAGAACACGCTGCAGTCAAGCAGTCCGATCAACGGAACCTCCCTATGGCGAGTAACACGTTGCATCACGTACTGTATCTATTTCGATACACAGAGTAGCCACATGACTCGCGATTGGCAGTGACCGCGCTGGGTGTGTTGACGCTCGAACTCGGGGGCTACGGCCTCCGGGCGCGCGATCTGACGATCGTCGCGCGCCCTTTGGCCCTCTCGGACCCGGGGACGCTGTCGATCGTGATGGGCGGGATACGGTACGGCCTGCGTGCCGCGCCGGGATCGCGGCACCGCGAGAGGAGAAACGTCCGCGATGAGCGACGAGCAGCTCGTCCGACCCGCGCAGGTCAGCGGGTTCCCCGAGTGGCTGCCGGAGGTCCGGCTGGTTGAGCTGCGCTGGCTCGACGAGATCCGCCAGGGGTTCGAACGCTACGGCTTCTGTTCGGTCGAGACCCCGTCCGTCGAGGCCCTCGAGGTTCTGCTGGCCAAGGGCGAGACGTCACAGGAGGTCTACACGCTACGCCGGCTCCAGGCCGAGGCTGCCGACGACGGCGATGCCCGACTCGGCCTGCACTTCGACCTGACCGTGCCGTTCGCCCGGTACGTCGCCGCACACTTCAACGACCTGGTCTTCCCGCTCAAGCGCTACCAGATGCAACGGGTCTGGCGTGGCGAGCGTCCGCAGGAGGGCCGCTACCGCGAGTTCACCCAGTGCGACATCGACGTCATCAACGTCGACCACGTTCCGCTGCACTTCGACGCCGAGCTTCCCCGGATCATCCACGAGATCCTGACCGGCCTGAACATCCCCGCCTGGTCGATCAATATCAACAATCGGAAGGTGCTGCAGGGCTTCTACAGCGGCCTGGGCATCGACGACCCGCTCGGCGTCATCCGGATCGCGGACAAGATTGACAAAGTGGGTGCTGCCGGGGTCGAGAAGCTGCTCGCCACGCGGACCGCGCTGACACCCGCACAGATCAGATCCTGTCTGGATCTCGCCCACATCCGTGGCGTCGACGCGGGCGTGACCGCGGACATCCGTCGCCTCGGTGTCACCTCCGACCTGCTCACCGAGGGTCTGGACGAACTCTCGTTCGTCCTGGACGAACTGTCGGACCTGCCTGCCGGCAGCGTCGTGGCGGACCTATCCATCGCCCGCGGCCTGGACTACTACACCGGCACCGTCTACGAGGGAAAGTTCCTCGACTGGCCCGACTACGGCAGCATCTGCT
The DNA here is from genome assembly GCF_963555955.1 of Protofrankia sp. Cas3. Lineage (NCBI taxonomy): Bacteria > Bacillati > Actinomycetota > Actinomycetes > Frankiales > Frankiaceae > Protofrankia > Protofrankia sp. Cas3. The sequence goes on along the minus strand of NZ_CAUVXP010000002.1, from coordinate 20,225 downwards.
CGGGTGGCCGCTACGCAGATCTCGCCGGGTCGTTCATCCGCCGGCACCTGCCCGGCATCGGGATGTCGATCGGGCTCACCCGCATCTTCGCCAAACTCGTGGCCGAGGGCCGCCTGAGCACCGGCCCCAGCTGCCCCAGCGACATCCTCGTCGTCATCCCGAGTGATGCCCGCCGCGCGCAGGCGCAGGCCACCGCCGCGGCGCTGCGCAGCCGCGGCTACAACGTCGAGGTCTACCACCAGGCCGACAAGCTGGGGAAGCAGATCCGCTACGCCTCCCGCAAGGGGGTCCCGTTCGTCTGGTTCCCGCCGTTCGAGGACGGCAAGCCGCACGAGGTCAAGGACATGGCCGGCGGCGAGCAGGTCACCGCCGATCCGGCCACCTGGCGCCGCCCCTGACCCGAGTAGGCCGCACCAGATCCCCTGTTCGATCGGCGCTGCTCACCGGCAAGATCGGCGTAAGTTTGTCGGTATGTACGCTTATTCGTCAGAAAAGCGTACATACCGACAAACTTACGCCGATCATCTACCGCGCAGGCGGTCACGCGCAGCATCCGGCCGACTTGGACGACCCTTACCGCGGCACCTCGCCCCGCCTTCGCCGCATACCAACCTGGCACCGCCCCTGACCCCAGGTAGGCCGCGGGTGAGATTCCTGCTGCCTTCCCGGCAATGAAATCCGCATCTTAAAACCAAAGAGTGACACAGCCATATTACTGGCTTCAATCACCAGGCTCTGCGGAAGGGACGTCATGTCGAGGCTATTCGTACACGCATTGGGAGCAGCCGATCTCGGCGTCTACACACCCCCTCGGGGAAAATCCCCCGAACCTGGGGAACCAACCTTTCCGGTTCAGTTGAATCGGCTGACCGAGGCAGTCACCCAGAGGGATATGGAGACGGTCCGCGCTATTCTTCTGACACCGGCCCGGGATCTTCAGCGGCAGTACAGAAAAGTCCCGCTACAAATTCTACTCGATGGAATGCGCGAGACGGACCGAATACTTCTGGCAGTTACCGATCAGCGACCCCGAGTAAATTCAGCCGACACCAAACCACTCGGTGATCTCGTATATTCGACCACGGAATTCTTGCCACAGATCTATGGTCCAATCTTAACAAAGGAGCAGGTCGAGATTCTACCGATTACCGCTCCTACACTGCCGGCCGGTCGAATTGCGCTACACGACTGGCTGGCCACCGCGAAATCACAGCGCGAAATCGTACTGGGCATCGGCTCCGGCTCAACAGGCCTCGTCGTGGGTTTACTCCTGGCCGCGCTCGCCTCCGGGCAAGCGGTAGTCGTCCGTCCGGTACAACCCGAAGAAGGCGATGCTCTCGATCTACCGGTGGTAGGCGATCCGAAGCCGTGGTTGATGCGCCGACGTTTGTTCAGCGGCCTCGCTCTGCTGACAGATGATAAACGCCAGCGCGACGTCTTCCGACTTTTGGACGCACGGCAGCGGCTTGACTTGTCACGATTTTCTACCTACGCCCAGAGGCTCGGGATCGATCCCAACGGCCCTTTGGCCCCGACCGAGACAGTGGCCATCGAAAACGCCTTCTTCGATCGACTCGTCAGACGCGAGGTGAAGGCCGTCATGGTAGGTCGTGCCTGGGTTGCCACTCAGTATGAACAGCTACGCGACAAACGGGCCACCGATGGGCGCGATCCCGCGCAGACGGGTACTCTCGGCGATTTGTTGGGCAAGCTACGGGAACCGCGTGTACCTCGTACGCCAGCCAAAAAGTTTGTTCTGGATCGGGCCTACATCAACAAGATAGCGAGTGGATCCGCCCATGATCTGCGACCACCCACGCGAACCTATCTGGTGAATGCTGCACAAGACGCTCGTACGGCCGACGCCCGGGATCCTCGCCGTGGACATCCGCTACTTACCGGGCCATGTGACCTGACCCGCTGGTCGTCCGCTGCCTCGGGCGAGGTAATCGTCGCCTACTGCGTCGGTCTCAACGAGGTTTCCCCCGACGGCAGACGACCATTTGTTGAAGCGATTCGGAATCCGAAGCTACGGCTGCGAATAACCGAGCTCATCGAACCGACGAAAGCCGCTGCGGATCAGAACGAACTACTGGCCATACATACTCGCCTGATCTGCAGTGACGACACGATCGAGATGGGCCGGGAGTCCGCTCAGCTTCTTCAGAAACCACCGCACAGCACCGATGATCATCAACTCGAAAGTGGCGCAGCGGCAATCAGGGTACCGTCGAACACCTCGGCAATACGTGGCACCCTGGCCGACGAATTCCGTCGGATAGAGGGAGTTTACAATCTGGAGGCAATAATTGTACTGGCCGGTCCGGGCACTAATTCAATGAATGCCGGCACACTGCTCGCCGCCACCGACCTGGCGGCAGAAGCCGGTTGCCCACTTTATATCGGCGGCATGCGACCGGACGGCCACGGTGGCACCGAAATAGATCTTTTCGACGACCAGGTCGCAGCTTTTCCCGGATACACCACAATCCTGGCCTCAGTCGCTGTCGCACATCTATTGGATCTTGAATTCACTGCTGCGGCCGAGGCTCTCCGCCGGGCGGGAACCAGACTTGCGGAACTCGCGAAGCGAGCGGATATTCTTCGTGACGCAATGCTTCAAAAATGCCCTCCCCATGAAAAGCCCGGAGCCGAGACTGCCCGCCGCATCGAGATTGCGAAAGTACTGGCCGAACCCCAGCGCGGGCCCGACAGCAACCACATCGTCGATCAATGGCATGCGGTACACTTGGCCACCGCACTGGCCGACCTGTTGATGCCCAAGCCGGATGGCGCGAAAGGACGGCAATGGAACCATCCATCCAATCGGGCATGTCGCACGGCATACAGTCTCCGTAATAAGAGCGGAACCACACACGGAGCGGTCGTCCCATTTGATAAGGCACTTGTTCAGGTCCAGGCCAATAATCCTCGAAAATACCTGGATACGGTCAGCCTGCTGTCCGCCGTACAGAACGAGTTGGACCCAGAGTGCGACGACCGGTCACGGCTGCGGGCTGCGTACGACAAACTTCTTCAAGATGTGGAAGCCGCCGTGGCGGGGGTGGCGCCGTGAGGCCGGCGCCGTCCGTCAGCGGTGAGGTTGGCGGCCGTCAGGGGGACGGCGTCTGATCAGAAGGCGGTAGACGATGAGCAGCGGCACGGCCAGTGAGACCGCCAGCGGGACGAACGGTGAGACGACCAGCCAGCACAGCGGGCACGCCGTGACAATTGACGGGCTGCGGGTGGTTGTGAGCCCGGGGCGGGTCGTGAGCCTGGCGGATCTGCCCCGGTACAGCATCGCGCTGGACGGGCTGGTGCAGGGTCCGCAGCTCGATCTCGACGGACGCCGGCTGAGCTTCGACCACCATGGCAACTGCGTGCGGCTGGTGACCTCGGCGACCTGCCGGCAGGTGCTGGACGCGCTGCTGCTCGGGCTCGACCCCAGCTCCTACACCGTCTACGTCAACGACATCGACGCCGACACCGCCCTCGCCGTCGCGCTGCTGGCCCATCCCGAATGGGTCGCGCCCGACTCCGCGCACGCGCCGCGCACCCGGGCGCTGGTGGAGACCATCGGCAGCCGGGACGCCCACGGCCCCGCCTACCCGGTGGCGGATCCCGCTCTGCTCGCCGAGTTCGCCGCCGCCGTCCCGCTACCGCGCCGCCATGCCCCGGTAGGCGACCCCGCCGGGGCGCTCGCCGGCTGCGTCACAGCCATCACCAGGCTGATCACCCGCGTGCCCGGAGAGAACCCGCAGCGTGCCGTGCCGACCCGAGGGGAGCCGACCTTCACCGTCACCCACAGCGGTACCGGCTGGGTGATGGCCACGAGCGCCGGCGACGGATTCGACCCGGTCTACACCGCCGGGCACACCCGCGCGGTGCTCTGGCAGCGGCTACCGGACTCCTCGATCGCCTACACGGTCGGACGGCGCAGCGACCTCGTCGACCGTTTCCCGGTCGGTCCGCCGAGCGATCCCGGGACGATCCTCGCCGCCCTGGCCGCCCGCGAACCCGGCTGGGGCGGCGGCAGCTCGGTGGGCGGCGCCCCCCGCCATCCTGACGGTTCGCGCAGCGCGCTCACCCCGGACGAGGTCTTCGCGGTCGTCGAGGCCGTCGTCCGTCAGGGGTGGGTGTGAGCACGAACCACTGACCTGGCTAGCGTTCACGTCCTGCTTCGGGGGAACAGAAAGGATATCGGATGGGCGTTACCTGCCACGTCGTCCTCATCGAGACGTCGGGAAACCAGGGATTCATCTTCGACACCACCAAACGGCGGGAAAACGTCGGCGCGTCCGAGCTCATCGACGGACTCCGCCAGTGGGTGGACGACGCGCTGGCTGTGGAGTTCACCGACTTCGACAGCGCGACCTGGCGAATCAGCGACGGCCGACCGGCGCAGCTGCTGGTGAACGCGGCCGGCGGTGCCAAGATCGTCGTCTGCGACCGGGAGCAGGGGACAGCCCTGGTGAGCCTGGTCACCGCACGGGCACTGCGGGCGGCCCCGGGTCTGGACGTCTGCGGTGTCGTCGGAGAGTGCTTCGACTGGGACGCCGTCCACGAAGAAGAGGGGCAACGGCCCATCAGCATGCTGGCCAGGCGGTGCCGCGAGGCACACCACCTGCTGCCCCTGGTCAAGAGCGGCCGTGCCGGCCCGATGAGCCGGTTCCTGCGCATTCCGATCGTGGACGAGTGCGCTGCCAGCGGTCTACCCGCCTACGACGTGGTGGTCGACGGTGATGGTCCGCGATCACGCCAGCCCCGGTCGCGTCCCAGCCGGGCCAAGCGCGCCGCCCAGGATGCCGGCTTCACCCGGCTCGCGCGTTACGCCGGAATCTCCAACAAGGCGCTGGAGGCGGTTGCCGACCATCTGGAGGACGTCCCTGACTGGGTCGCCGTCATCCACGCGGACGGCAACAGCCTCGGCCAGCTGATCACGGATCTCGGCAACAGACCCGAAGGTACGTCGGCTGACGGCCAGCCGGCGCAGGGTTCAGCCGCCGGCGACGCTGACCGGAAGACGCCCAACGACCGCTACGCCGATGCCCTCGGCCCGTTCTCGGCGGCGGTCCAGGAATGCACCGTCGCCGCGTTCACAAAGGCGCTCGAGCACTGCGAACGGGTTCTCCCCCCAGGGCATGACGTGGCCGGCGCCATGCCCGTCCTGCCGCTTGTACTCGGTGGCGACGACCTCACGGTGATCTGTGCCGGCTCCATTGCGCTGGCCTTCACCGAGGCGTATCTCACCGCCTTCGAGGAGGTGACCCGCGCACATGCACTTCTGGGCGGCGGGCTCACCGGCGGCGGGCTCACCGGTGGCGGGCTCACCGCGTGCGCCGGGGTGGCCGTCGTCAAGCCGCACTTCCCGTTCTCCGCCGCCTACGACCTGGCCGAGGAACTGACCAAGGAGGCGAAGAAGACCGTCAAGCGCTACGCACCGCGGTCCTCGGGCCAGGCACGGCCACGGGCGTCCGCGTTCTCGTTCCACGTCCAGTATGACAGCGGGGGCAGCGACCCGGAGCATCTACGGGAACGCATGCAGGTCCCGCCCGGCGCCGCCGACCTCGCCGCCGAGCCTGACCGCAAAAAGCGACGGAAACTGCGTGCCCTGCTGTACGCGCAGCCCTACGTCGTCACCCGTGACATGCGTGAACCGTGGACGCAGGGCCGTCACTGGGACGACCTCGTCCGGCGGGCCGCGGCGCTGATCGACACCGTCGACGAACTCGACGGCGGTGTCGACGGCGCGCAGGAGTCCGGGGAACGAAAGCTGCCGACCAGCCAGATACACGACCTGCGGGAGACGTTGTTCGCCGGGCGGGATGCGGCCGACGGCCGGTTCCGCCAGCTCCTGCGCCATTACCAGGACCGGGGGCTCACGCTGTTCGCCGCGCCCGACACCCCGGACGGCGAAACCACGAATCCCGACACGGCCTCGCTGTTCTGGCGGATCAGCGCCGACGAGCCGCCCGTCACCGGACTGCTCGACGCGATGAACGCGGTCCAGCTCATGGGCGATCCAGCAGCAACGGGAGCACGTGCAACGGGAGCACCGGCAACGGGAGCATCGGTATGACGACCACGACGCGGACCCGCAAGGCCCCGGTGGACGGCCTTGCCCTGACGCTGACCCTGCACCTGGACAGCGACTGGCACTGTGGCACCGGCCTTGGTGTCCCCGGCGGAGTCGACAAAGTGATCAATACCGACCACGACGGCCTGCCGTTCGTGCCCGGCAAGACCCTCACCGGGGTCTGGCGGGACGCCTGTGAGCTGGTCATCGCCGCGCTCGACGGCTCGACCGACCCAGCCGGCGCAGCAGCCGGCGGATGGCATGCCTGGGTCGACTTCCTCTTCGGCAGCCAGCCGGTCCTGACCGACGCCGCCCAACCCGCACAGCAGGCGCCACGCCCGGCGGCCGTGTCGGTGCGCCCGGCACGCTATCCGGACGCGCTCGCCGCCGCGCTACAGCCGACCGCGCGGCGCCCGCTGCGCGACGCGACCACCTTCGTCCGACCCGGAGTGAAGATCGATCCGCGCACCGGACGGGCCGCGGACGCGTTCCTCCGCTTCGAGCAGATGGCACGCTCCGGAGTACAGCTCACCGCGACCGCGACGCTGGCCGGCTGGTCAGATGCAGGCGCGGGTACGGGGTTTGATGACGACGGCCGCCGAGCCGCCGCGGCGGTGCTGCTGCTCGGCGCGCGCCTGGTCGAGTCCATCGGCGGTAAGCGTCGGCGGGGCGCCGGCCGCTGCCGCCTGGAGGTGACCGAGGCAGCCGCCCCCGACCCGGGCGACTCGCCGCTACCGACACTCGACAGCCTGGTCAGCTGGCTGCGGGCCCGCAACGGCGTCGCCCCATCCATTCCGCCGGCCCTCGCGGAAGCGGCGACCTCGGCTGACCCCGAGCGTCCTGGCGAGACCGGTTGGGATGTCATCGAGTTGCGGCTGCACCTCGACACACCGCTGGTCGTCCAGGACCGCACGGTCGGCAACGCCGTCCGGTCGCTGACCTTCGTACCCGGGTCGCTGCTGCTGCCCGCCCTCCTGTCGCGGCTGAGGGAGCTGCCGGGCTGGGATCCGGCCGGGCTGGCCCGTGCCGGCGACCTCGTTGTCACGAACGCGACCGTCGAGGTGGACGGTGCGCCGGGCCGGCCGCTGCCGCGGACCTGGTTCCACCCGAAGGAGGACACCGACGCGGCCGTGAACCGGTTGGTCGACGATCCGCGGGAACCCGGTGCCGCGGCCAAGCCCTACAAGGACAACTACGTCGGCGCGACACCCGCGACGGACGACGCGGACGCGGTCACGGACGCGGTCACGGTGAACGTCCGCCGGCCGGAACGGACGATCCACACGCACAACGTCATCGACGATGCCCGGCAGCGACCCACCTCCGCGCTGGTCGGCCTCTACACCTACCAGGCGCTTGCGGCCGGGTCCGTACTGCGGGCGCAGGTCCGGGTACGCGCCGGGCTGCTACCTCGGGGCGCGGACACGGCGCTGGCGGGTGCCTGGGCGCTCGGCCGGTCCGCAAAGGACGACTACGGGCAGGTCAGCGTGACCGTCGACGGTCCGCCGAAACAGCTACCGGCGTCATCAGGGGTGCGGTCCGGGCTGGACGACAAACCAACGATCACCGTATGGCTACTGTCGGACGTCCTGATCCGCGACCAGCGGCTGCGCCCGTCCACCGACCCCGTCGTGTTCGCGGAGCAACTCGGTGCCGCACTGGGCGTGCCACTCACCCTCGCAGCGAACACGTCGGATGGCCCGGATGGCCTGCTGCGGCGGGTGACCGCGACCCGGCGGGCCGAATCGTGGCAGCGCTCGTGGTGCCGCCCACGCCCGACCCTGCTGGGGCTTGCCGCGGGCAGCGTCCTGACCTTCACCGCCGACCAGCAGCCGTCCCCGGAGAAACTGGCCGCCGTGCAGGCCGGCGGGATCGGTGAACGCACCGCCGAGGGGTTCGGCCAGATCGCCGTCGACGACCCGCTGCTGGTGATGCGGCCCGGCCGCCTCGACGACGGCATGGGGCGATCCGACGACCCCGATGCCAGGTCCGCGATGCCGTTCGTCCCGCCCAGGGACGAAGCCGCCTACGCGATGGCGCAGGTGATCGAGCTGGAGGCGTGGCGGGCGCACATCCAGCGGGAGGCGGTCGCCGTCGCCGCCACCGGGAACGGGCGCGCCAAGGTCCTCGGATTCGCGACCGGTCGCACGGACGGCGACGTGAATCCGACCCAACTCGGCCGGCTGCGCGACGTCCTGACCCGGCTGGAAGAAGAAGGCGAGATCCGCTACTGGCTGAACCGGCTGGCCAGCGGCGATCGCTGGCCCCCAGATGTCCGTAAGCAGATCGACAAGCTGCTGACGGACCGGTCCACGGTGTGGTCGCATCTGCGTCTCGGCCCGGAACACAACGCGAGCGTGGCGGCCGACCTGATTCTCACCGACGGTGGAGCCGACCGGTTGCGCGCCAACACCGAGCTGTGGGCCGAAGCCGTCCGCACGCTGGTCACGAACTGCCTGACCGCACACCGCCGGGCGCTGACCAACCATGCCGAGACCACTGCCGAGACCGTTGGGGACGTGACGAGATGAGCCTGCCAAGCGTGGACACACCGGTTCGGGTCGCAGCGGCACGGGCCGGGCGGCCGATGGTGCGGCGCCTGCGGGTGCGCGGCTGGCTGCGGCTGGAGACCCCACTGCACGTCGGCGGGCTCGGCGGCGACCCGTCCGTCGACCTGGCATTGGCGGTCGACGGACAGTCCCGTCTGTACGTGCCGGGCACGAGCCTCGCGGGAGCGCTGCGTGCCTTCGCCGCACGGTCGGTCACCGACGAGGCGATCCTCGACGGAATCTGGGGCAGTGTCCCGCAGAACTCCTCCGACGCCGGGTCGGCGAGCCGGATCATCATCCATGACAGCCTGGTCACCGCCGACACCGATCCGGGTACGCCGTTGCCGCGGTCGCGGGTCGAGGCCCGGTCGGGCATCGGCATCGACCGGGTGTCGGGAACGGTCGCACACGGCTTCCTCTACGGCCGGGCAGTGATCCCCTGCGGCACCTACCTGCGCCTTGAGATCGACCTCGAATCCGGCGAACCGAACCGGGACGCCGACCCGGCGACGGCGATGCTCGGCACGCTGCTGCTCGCACTGGCGGGCCGCGGTATCCGGCTCGGTGCGGCCCGGACCCGCGGTCTCGGGTCGGTCGTCCTGGCCGGAAAACCAGAGATCGTCGAACAGCGGTTCGACAGCCTGGACGGGATTCTCGACGCGCTCGGTCTGGTGACGGCACCCGCGACCAGCCCGCTCACCCCGAAGAACCTCGGTGGCACCGACCCGGACGCCGATCTGCTCAGGGTGGAGATCACCTGGCACCCGGCCTCGCCGGTGATGGTACGCAGCGGGGTGGACGGCTTCGCGATCAACGCGCTTCCCCTGGTCAGCGGGGTCGAGGGTAGCGATCAGTTCGCGCTCGTCCTACCCGGAAGTTCGATCAAGGGTGCACTGCGATCGCACGCGGAGAGCATTGAGCGGACCGCCCGCGGGGTCGACGCCCCCCATCCGCTAGAAGCGCAGGCCGGACCTGCGAGATCGGCGCGGTTCCGGGCACAACTCGACCAGCTCGCCGCCGTCAACGCCCTGTTCGGCTCCGCCGGCAAGCCGGATAAGCCGGATACCGATGACGGCGCGCCGCACTGGGGAGTCGGAGCGCTCGGTGCCGACGACTGTTACTCGACTCGGCCGATCTCCGGCAAGCTATGGCGCGCGCTGAACGGGGCACACGTCGAGGGCCTGACGGAGGCGCCGGCGAACCAGCCGCTGCGACCGCTGCGATCGTCGGAGAAGAGCCGTGCCCGCGTCGAAGAACCCGTCCGCAAGGGGCTCAAACAGCTCGGGATGGATGAGGCCGAGCACGTCGCGATCGACAGGTGGACGGGTGGCGCCGCCGACAAACGCCTGTTCAGCACGCTGGAACCGCATCACGTCGGGTGGCACCAGCTGAAACTGACCGTTGACCTGCGACGGTTGCGCCAGTTCGATCAGGACGGCCTGGCCCAGCCCGCCCTTGCGCTGCTGCTGTTCGTCCTTCGGGATCTGAAAGCCGGGCGGGTGCGACTCGGGCACGGCGTCAACCGCGGCCACGGCGACATCACCGTGGAATCAATCAAAATCAACGGCTTTCCGGCGTCCACGAAAACCTACAAGGATCTTGACGAGCTGCTCGCGGAACCCGCCGTCGCCGAATGCGCCCAGAGCTGGCGAGACTACCTCGATCACGACCAGCTCGATCACGACCAGCTCGACCGCAACCAGGTGGACGGGAGCCGAGCATGACCACCGACACGAGCAGGACCCTCTACTCCGCCACGTCCGAGGAAGTCACGCTGGCGGACGCGATCCGCCTTACCGGCTTGGGTGCCGATCTCGGTGACGCGGTGGCGCTGCTGGCGAGTCCGAAGCGGTACACCGTGGCCCGGCTGTCCGGCGGCCGGCTCACCGACTCCGAGAAGACGGTCGAGCTTCCCGCCGCCGGGTCCGCGGCCGTGTTCGAAGCGCGGATCTTCAACCGGGACGCCGAGCTGCGCTGGCTGCACACGGGCAACGGCGTCGGTACGGCGGTCATCGTGGCGGAGTCCCCCGACCTGTGCGCAGGGCTCGCCAAGCGCCTCGATCCGCTGGACCCCGTCGAGACGATCGAGAACAAGTACCTGCTGTGGGGCCGGCCGCTGCCCGCGGGCGACGATGCCGATGCCGATGCCGGTGGCAGCGGGCCGCAGTGGGTCCGGCTGGCCGAGGCCCGGATCGGCGCGCTCGACGTGCCGCTACCGCGGGTGCCCCGGCCGGACGAATGCGTCTACCTGCGCACCGTCGAGTACGTCACCACCGAGCCTGAGCACGGCAACGCCGGGGTCGCCGAGGAGCGTCTCGTCGAGCTGTTCGTCGCGCTGCCCAAACAGTCAGACGCCACCAACGCCACCAACGCCGGTATCCGGTCCCGACCTCACGCGGAGGCGAGAAGATGAGCAGCCGTTTCGGCACGATCGCATGGAAGACGACCACTGACGGCGCCCGCAAGATCGTCATCAATGAGGACGGCGCGGGAGAGCGGCGCTTCGAACGCCGATTCCTGGACGAGACGCTGACCGGGTTGAGCGATGACGACCTCGCCGGCCGGTCCGTCGAGTTCGACTGGGCCGGTGGACGGGCCAAGCGCATCCGCGACAAGGGCACCGCGCCTACAGCGCAAACCCCGCCCCCGGGCGCCGCGACGACCACCCCGCCGGAAGCTGCGCGGTCCACCCAAACGCCCGCGCGAACCGCGTCCCGCCAGCCGCCGCGGCACATGGCACCGGCGCGGTCCGCCCGACAGGCGACCACCGCCGAGCGCCAGTCGGCTCCGCCGTACCGCGCTCCGGATCCGCTGAACGCGTTCATCAACCCCTACGGGTTCGTCCCGGCACCGCAACGTGACGTGTCGAACCAGACCCCTCTGGGTGACGTGGGCCACGACCCGACGGATCGCGAGCGCCTGCCCGGCCACGATCGGCTCCGGGCGAACCGCTGGTCGGGCACGATCGGCGTCACCATCACCGTCGCCACGCCGCTGCTGATCCTGGACACCGCCGGCGTCGCCCCCGACAACGACGGCCATGCAACCTACGACGTCCTGAAACGCTCCGTGACTGTTATTGACGGTCAGGACGGCAAGAAAAGAGCGGAGAATCGCCCGCATCTGCCGCCGACGGCCGTGAAGGGCATGCTGCGCAGCGCCTACGAGGCGGTGACGAACTCCCGCTTCGGTGTCTTCACCGGTCACGACTCCCGGCTGGGCTACCGGATGGCGGCCCGCGACGGGCTCACGTCCATCCCGGCGCGAGTCGTCGGCGACGGCGTCGACGCCAAGATCGAGCTGCTGCCCGGGACGACACCCGCGGGCCACCAGGGCCGGCACGGTTCGCCCATGCATGCGGCCTGGCTGCCGGCCTACTGGACACCGGAGGGGTCGAAACACGTCCGCTCCGACCAGAGCGATTTCAACATCGTGATGCCGGACGGCGCACGGCCGGAGCACGGCGCGGAGGTGCGGGCACGCATCCAGCTCGTCCAGCATCACCGGTGGGACCGCCGCTCGGCCACGCATACACCAGACTTCCAGCTGTGGTGGGTGCGTTCACTTGCCGAACCCGGCCAGAAACCACCTCAGGCGCCGCTGCGGACGTCCCGCCAGAACGGGGCGTCATGGTATGAGCCGATCGGCCCGGAGAAGGTCGTCGACGGCTGGGTGTGCGTGACGAACCGGAACATCGACCGCAAACACGATGAACGGGTCTTCTTCTACGACGCCGACGACGACCTGCGGGAGACGTTCGAACTGAATAAAGGTTTGCGGCGTATCTGGCACGACATCATCCACGGTTACAAGAACGCGCACCGGCCCGGTGAGCTGAAGGACCCGGACCCAGAAAATCTGGAGAAAAAGGTCTCAAGTCGTCATCTGCTTCTGCCGGACGGTGCGAAGCCGGACGCACTTAAGGACGGCGATCTGCTCTACGTCCGGCTGGACGCCCGCGGTGAGATCGACAGTCTGTATCCGGTGACGATCGCACGAGAGTTGTTCAGCGTTGCGCCGATCGACCTGCTCGATCGCTCGCTGCTGCCCGCGGACTCGATCAGCGAACTGTCCCCGGCGGATCGGGTGTTCGGCTGGGTCCGGACCGAAGTGCGGGCAGAGGCCGACAACCGGGCCGCCCGCGACGAGGCTGACCCTGCCGGTGCCTGGCGGGGCAGCCTGCGGATCGGACCGGTCCGCTGCGACCAGTCGTGGAATTCGGCCGTGGAACGCTTCGAGGGCCGTGGATTGCCGCTGGCGATCCTCGGTCAGCCCAAGCCCGGCCAGGGCCGCTTCTACCTGGGAACCAACCAGGCAGGCCAGCCCGTGCCGCTGCGGGCCGGACTGCCCAAGGCGGCCTGGTTCGACTCCGCCGCGCAGATGCTGCGCGGGCGCAAGGTCTACCCGCATCACGCCGGCCTACCCGAGGGATACTGGAAGAATCCGACGACCGATCGCACCCAGAAACTGGACGGCGGGCGTTACCAGGAATACCGCCGGCCACGGAACGTGCCTTCGGACCCCAAGGCGAACCCGTTGAACAGTGACGGAACCGCCTTCGTCACGCAGCACTCGGGCGGGGTTAACGACGAGAACCGCGACGACCAGAACCGGTCCGTGAACGGCTGGGTCCGCCCCGGGACCACGTTCACGTTCACCATCGACGTCCGCAACATCACCGATGTCGAACTGGGCGCGCTGCTGTGGCTGCTCGACCTCGGCAAAAACGGCGGCGACGACAGCGGGACCAGCGGAAGCCGTGGGGAAGCAGCCCGGTTCCACCGGCTGGGCCTGGGCAAGCCGCTGGGTTTCGGCAGCGTCCGGCTCACCCTCGACCCCGCCCGGACGGACCTTCGCACCGGCGAGTCGTGGACGCAGTACTACCGGTCGCTCGGGCCGGAGCAGCGCCCGGAAGACGGTTATCCGGCGCAGGCCCGGGCCAGCGTCGACGCATTCAAGAAAGCGGTCTCCCCCGGGGACCAGTTCGAGAAGGTCCCGCACATCAAGGCATTTCTCGCCGCGGCAACCGGTGACGCCTCGGTGCCCGTGCACTATCCGCGGGTGCGGCCGAACGGCCTACGGGTCGACGTCCCGGTGCCGCCCGACCCCCGGGGCCGCTCGTTCGAGTGGTTCGTCCAGAACGAGCAGCAGCAGGGTGGCCGCGTCCGCGACAACCGCGGCGTGAGCCTGCCCGACCTCGGCGCCGGCCACCTGCCCATCCACCCCGAAAAGGACCGGTAGTCAATGTCAGTAGATCCAGGTAATTTTCAATCCGAAAACCTACCACTCGAAACAAATCTTGGATCGGCAAGTCGCTTTGGCGTCAAGCGAGCCGTCCTAACAGCCGTCCATATCGGTAACTTCAAATCCTACGGGATGATCGATGATCTACCGTACACGGTATCGCTCGCGCCACTCACATTGCTATACGGCGCAAATTCCGCCGGAAAGTCAACACTGCTTCAAGCCCTGCTCGCACTCAAACAATCACTCGAAACAGAGCCGCAAAAATCCTCCGAAAACCCCCTCCTTCTGACCGGACCTCTCGTCAAGCTTGGCTCCTTCAGGGACGCAATATACAATCACGATATCGACGGTCGGACTCTCTGGATTGGCGTCGATTATGACCTCTTGACAGGGTCCGACGTAATCGTGAGCGGCGCGGCCGTCTACGGCTTCCAAGCCGACCATACTTCAGTACCACGGGTCGCCTACTGCGAGCTCCGCGACGGCGATCGAACCGTCCTCCTTCGTAGACCATCTCTTTCTCTTGGAAGCCAGTTCGAAAATGAAGAAATTCTTGAACCCATTGAAGAGAATCTTCAAGAATACCTCGACATCGTAAATGAAGAATGCGCTGCAAAGTTCTCACTAACCGAAGGCAACGGCTCGACCGAAAAGATCACCCATTCCACCATCCCGGAACACTTCATTCCGCTGGTTAGGATAAATGGCCTTCAGGTTGGAGGAATTGCGGGATTCCGCCTGCCATCGGGGTCGATTGTTCACCTGACACGAGGCCATATTGGCGGCCCCGAACCGAAGCCAGAAGATCTCAATTGGCTAAGATCGACAGCGGCATGGAGAACGGCACAGGCATCGGAAATTGTTGCCAATAGTTGGAATAATGCGACTGTTTCCGCATTGAATGCAGTACGTCACCTCGGCCCCAGCAGAATAGCACCGCCAGATATACCGGTTCCGCTAGGCGGACATGTCGAAGGCGTCGGCTCCAGTGGAGAGCGCCTCGCAGAATTCTTGGCCTCGGATGAAGGCCAAGGAATACGCAACGCAAGCAATGATGCCCTCGAACGACTCGGAATCCCCTACCAAATAACTTTGACGTCATACTCGCCCTCCGTTGAGACAGAATTTTACCGCCACGCCGGCTATGGCTCCTTGGCCCTACGCGATCAACGGGGAAACGATCTCAATGTGGCCGACGTTGGATTTGGAATTGTTCATGCTCTGCCCATCGTAGTAGAATGTTGCCGATCCGAGCCGGGTATAGTGCTGATTCAACAACCAGAGACTCATCTACACCCTGCACTTCAGACCGACATGGGGGAACTTTTCCTCGAAGCAGCGCTACGACGCCCGACGGAATCCAGCCGACATCAAATTATTATCGAGACCCATAGCGAGAATATACTTCTCCGCCTACAAGAGGCGGTGATCAACAAACGGATCGAACCTGACCATGTCGGAGTCGTCTTTATCGACAGAAACGAATATGGCGAGCTCGAAATTTTTGATCAAGAATGGCGACGCGACGGAAATCTTGACCCCGGCCTTCCGCTTTCATTTTACGACTCGAGGCGTGACGCCCTCGACGGACCGGAGGGTTGATAAGATGCTCGTCAATGTCGGAGTGCACAGGGGATTATTCTCGGAAAGCTTTTTTACCAAGGATCCAGGTGGAGCGAAGCGCTGTCACGCCAATGTCACCGACCTGCTCCTTCGTCATGGGCGTGTTACCTTCGATAGTTGCACGAGTAAGAACGACTTCACGAAGATCGTAGAATCCCAGCCAGTATTGCCATACTGGGAAAAGATTCTGAACAAATCGACTGTCACCGAGAAGATCCCCGGCAAGGATGTTCCGTGGTGGAAAATTACGTCAACGAGCGATCTCGCCTCCAGGAACGACGATCTGGCGGTACTGCTCGTTGAATTCGATGCGGCTCAGCATATTTTCTCCATGAAAGATACACTTTCGCTCGAGCATTATGGAGTAAGTGTTACTCGCTGCGATATTACGGGAGTGCCGAGTCCCCTCGATAGTCTTGTCGGAATAGGCAACTATCGATATGAATATCAGGAACTAGATCAGAATACGGTGAGGCGAGACTACATTGAACCATTCCTAAAAGAATCCTCGCGAACTGTAATCATGGATAAGTTTGTAGGTCACGTACTCGATCATGATGACCTACAATGGTTCTGGCGACTCCTCAAGGATCACCGCAGCAACCACGGTCAACGGGAACTTGAAATCATTACCATGATTCCGAAGCGTAACCCTCCAAATGAGGGTGATCCTATTCAACTGCTCCGAGAATTGCACGAGGCACTCGCTGATAACTACCTTGACGGCGACTCTAATCTCGAGAGCATCACGATCCGCTGGCTGACAAAGAAACGGTGGGGCGCCGAGGGAAAGCATGATCGCCATATCCGGTTCGATGACCGGGTTATTGAGATCAGTTCGGGCTGCGAAGTACTGTATGCGCCGCAGAAGACCGATGTGCGCTTCACCTATTGTGTAAAGGATGCTCGACACAGCGCCTATACCAAGATAACCTCCGAAGAAAAGCGCGCATCAAAAGCAGCATTCTATAACGGTTGCGCTGTAACTAGAAATGGCAAGATTGAGGTAGAAATTACATCAGCAAGATCAGAGCAGAAAGCAAAAAACGGCTCGACCGGCGTCGATTCAATGAACTGACCTGCCGCTACGACGCGAGCAGCAGGTGGGTGATCGTGGTGTCATGGACGTAGCCCGAAGGGAGGGATGCCGGATGGCGACAAGCGCGAGTCTGTTGGCGGCGCTGGCCGGCGTCCCGTCCGCATCCCGGCACCTGCAGGGCAGTTTCGGGCCTGCCACGCTGCGCCTGGCCGGGGCGCGGGCGGTCCTGGAGCTCGACGACGGCGGCGCCCCCCCACTGCGGTTGACCTGGACCGATGGACCCGACCACACGGTCGGCGCCCAGATCGCAGCCCTGTTGCGCACCCAAGGAACGGCCGTGTTCGAACGGCTCGACCTACTGCGGATAGCCAGCCGCAGAAAGATCACCGACCCGCCGCCGGCCCCGGGGACGTCGGACGCGCCCCGATCGGTCCAGACCACGACGGTGGACGACGGGATCCGCATCGAGATCGCATCCCACCCCGCCACACGAAACGTGGTGCTGTCCGCGGTGCAGGCCCATGACCTCGCGGATCTGCTGGAGGCATGGGCCGCGCTGCCCGCGTAACGGTCGCCGGCATGACGGTCGCCGGCATCACGCGGGCAGCCCGTCGAGGTCGTGCAGCAGGACGTCGACCCATTCGACGCCGGCCCCGGCGACAAGGCGCGCGAGGCGGTCGACCTCACCGCCGGCACGTTCCTCGTCGAGGCGCAGCAGCCGCCGGGCAAGCACCCCAACGTCGACCTTCCCGCCATGGGCGATGTCGGCGATTGCTTGCAGCAACCTTTTCGTCACCAGGTTGACCTCGAGCTCGGCGAGAATCGCGTTCCGCGGAACACTCGTCTCTGCCGCCGCCGCACAGATGTCCTCAGGCGAGGGTGCGTGCCCACCGGCGATTCCATCCGGCGCGGTCTCCGCGAGCGGCACTGCCACGGCCCGCTCGTAGAAATCGCGATTGCACCGGCGCAGTAACGCCAGGGAGCCCTCGAGCCGCTCGCTAACCTCACGCGCGGTGAGCCCGAACTTCAGTTCCATGGACGGCAGCGAAAACGGGTCGGTGATCTCATCGCGAATTCCGAGCAGAAACACGATGAGGATGTCCCGGTCGACCGGATCGACGCGCAGCGGTGCCGCCCATGCCGCCGTGGAGATCGCCACCTCCGGACGGGTCGGCAGACCGCGCTCGTCAGCCGATTCCCGCCGCACCGTCGGCACGATCCGCCCGGACGTCGGGTAGTTGACGAGCTGCGCCCATGCCTTGCGCAGCCAGTCCAGCTCAGCCGGGGTCTCGTCGCGGGGCGTGAAGTCACGCAGCAGGACACCGAAGACGGACACGTCCTCCAGCTCGGCCTCCGGCGCGACGATGTGGTCACGGACGATCCGCCATTCGTGGATCTCCTCGCCCGCGTTAGAACCCGCGCCAATCGTCGGCACGCTGCCGGCGAGTGCCTGGCGCAACACCCGAAAACCGTTCATCAGCCGATCCGTCCACAGATTCATGCAACGCTCGCACAACGACTCGGTGAGGGTATCGGTGACGTTGAACAGCGGCGGGCGCTCGGGCCGGCAGGCGCAGGTACCGGGCTTGGCACGGCGAACGCCGCTGACAACCCGCGTCCACAACGCCGGGCCGACAAACTCCACAAAAGCCGAAAATGCGATGTCGTCGTTCTCGCTTGCGATGTCGGCGATGGTCAGCGGAAGCATCGGTCCTCCTGTGAAGGGCATGCCGAACCCCGGGTGGGACAGCAACGCAACGACGCCGTATAGACGTCACAGCACCCAGATCTTCTGGGCGCTTCACAGGAGACCGAGATCGCAATGATCCTGGTCGGCGGTCGGGTGACACCCGAGCTGGGCTGGCTAGCTGCCGGCCCGCCCTTCGGGCTCCCAATTTCGATCTTCACCTATCCCCCTGTGATCCTCACGATGGAGAACAGGTCAGAATAGGGGACGCCGCGGCAAAGCCAGCATGGGGGTACCCGAGCCCACTCCCACAGGCCGCTACCGTACGTATCGGTAACCTTTTCAGGCCGGGACCGCCAGTCGGTGGGGAGTGGCGGCAGCCCGCACGGCTGGCGGGGAGGGCGCACTCAGCAGGGTGAGCGGGGTGGGCTACGCTCCGGGAACACGTACGGGGGGTTGGCATGCACGGGCTTCTTTGTCTATCAACCAATGGGGTCCCACCAGGCCCGCATCCAAAGGGCCGGTCGGTGAAGCTGACAGCTCCGGCCTAATCCGTGGCATGCCCAGCGCCTGTCGTTTTGCACTCCGTGCTGACGAACGACTCCCACTGATGGGCGAGCTGCGTAGCCTTTGCCAGTAGGGCGTTGCTATCTGTCTGCCATATGAGCGGACCCCGCAACGGTGTGTCGGTGTCGTCGCTCTGCGTCCGGCACTTCGCGGTCGAGGAATTCTGACGCACCTATGTGACGCGGGCCGGCTGCCAGCTGGCCGTCTCCGGTAAGACCATGAGAGGTATCTGATGCGGGTGTTGACAGGTTGCGACCTTTCCAGGTCGGTCGGCGCTGCGGCCCTGCGACGGGTCCTGGCGCTGGTCGTGGGCTTGCTGCTGGCCTCGACCCTGGCCGGGACCGGTCGGTCGACTGTCACCGCACCCACACCCGCAGCTGGCCAAGCACCGGCAGCAGCACCGGCAGCAGCACCGGCAGCAGCAGAGCCCGCGGGCGCGCACAGGTATCTGCGAGCTGTGGCAGTGGTCCCTGGCAGGTAAAAGGATCTGCGCGGCATCGACGAGGTCGCGCCCTCCCCGGGACACCAGGCGTCTGAAGGGCTGAACGCCGCACGCGGTAGGTCGCAAGCGCGGCTATAGCAGCCTTCTCCACCTACCCCGGACCGATTCGAGCCGAAGCGTTAGGTCATTTTGGTCGTTATGGCGACGGAAATCACCTACTCCACGATCGCAGTCAGGCCGAGGGACGTCTCCGAAGCCCACGGCCTGAGCATGCCGGCCTCGGCGGCCATCCGTCCGTCAGTAGTCAAGGAGAATCCGCGTCAGCGCATGGGAGCCCGCGACGGCGGCCCTTCATGCCGACGGCCGGGCGACGGGTCCTACCGTGATGTCCGCCCACCAGCAGACAGGAGGCGGCTTGTGCCCGCTCGCATTATCGTGACCATCAGTCCGGCATCCGCGGGGGCGCTGCCGCCGCCGCATACGGGCCCGGCGGTGAACGCCGCCATCCTGGCCGCCGTCCGCGATGGGCTGTCACCCGAGGCCAGCGCATACCTTCACGAGGGTTCGCCATCCCGCCCGTTCGCCGTCACGCCGCTCCTCGACGAGCGCCAGCGAACCCCGGCCAGAACGTCCGAGCACGTCCGCTTCGAGGTCGGCGTGCTGCTCGACGCGATCGTCGGGTCGATGCTCGCCGCGCTGAGTGCCCCTGACAGGTGGCGTTTCGGTTCCACCGACTACGCCACGCAGTCGGTTGCTCTGGTCGAGGCCGAAACCTACGCGGATCTGCTCGCCGCCGCGCCACCGGCCACATCCTGGGCGTTCGGGCTGGTCACCCCGGTCAGCTTCGCAACGGGTCGCGGGGACGGCGCGCGGCGCCAGCGCGTCCTGCCCGATCCCGAACGGGTCTTCGGAACCCTCGCTGCACGGTGGCGGACCTGGGCGCCGGACACCCCGCTCCCCGCTGACCTCGACGACGCGATCGACGATCACCTTGA